>NZ_JBSFGJ010000035.1:0-43367 GCF_053596515.1 Nonomuraea sp. NPDC001684 | reverse complement strand
CCCGTCGACGACCAGCGGGTGGAGCTCGACGCCACGTTCTTCCCGCCCGCCGGCGGCGGGAAGGCGCCCGCCGTGCTGGTCGCCCACGGGTTCGGCGGCAGCAAGCAGAGCGTCCGCCAGCAGGCCGCCCGCCTGGCCCAGGACGGCTACGCCGTGCTGACCTGGTCCGCGCGCGGCTTCGGCCGCTCCACGGGCGAGATCGCGCTCAACTCGCCCGACTACGAGGTCAAAGACGTCAAGCAGCTCGTCGACTGGCTGGCCAGGCGGCCCGAGGTGCGGCTCGACGCCGCCGGCGACCCGCGCGTGGGCATCACGGGCGGCTCGTACGGCGGGGCCATCGCCCTGATGGCCGCCGCCTACGACCAGCGCGTCGACGCCATCGTCCCGCAGATCACCTGGGCCGACCTGGCCGACGCCCTCTTCCCCAACGCCGCCGCCGGGTCCGCCACGGGCCCGCAGGCCGCGATCGGGCAGGGCGTGGCCGACGGCGTCTTCAAGCGCATGTGGGCGGGCATCTTCTTCGGCCAGGGCGTCTCCCTCGACACCTTCGCCGCCCAGTCCCGCCGCGAGGCCGCCGCCCCGCTGACCGTCGAGCAGGCCAGGTGCGGCCGCTTCCTGCCGGCGATCTGCGCCATCTACCAGCAGGTCGCCGAAGACGGCCGGACGACGCCCGAGGCCGTCGCGCTGCTGCGCAGATCCAGCCCGGTCACCGTGGCCGGCCGGATCAAGGCGCCCACCCTGCTGCTCCAGGGCCAGCGCGACTCCCTGTTCCCGCTCGCCCACGCCGACGCCAACGCCCGGGCCATCGCCGCCGCCGGCACGCCGGTGAGCTTGGCCTGGTTCGACGGCGGGCACGACGGCGGCAACGGCGAGGCCGACTGGCTCTACGACCAGTCCTCGGCCTGGTTCGCCCGCCACCTCAAGCGCGAGGCCGCGCCCGCGGTGAGCGCGTTCACCGTCACCCGTGACGGCGGCCGCGACCCCGGCACCCGCCAGCGCATCAGGCTCCACCCCGAGGCCGCCGCCTACCCCGGCCTGGCCGGCACCGACACCGCCACGGTGCGGCTCGCCGGCCCCGAGCAGAACGTCGTCAACCCGCCCGGCGGCGCCCCCGCCTCGATCTCGACCGTTCCCGGCGTCGGGGGGCTGCTGAGCGGCCAGGGCGGCGGCGCGGGCGTGTCCATCGACATGCCCGGCCAGAGCGCGGCGTTCGAGTCGCCGCCGCTCACCGCCCCGCTCCAGCTCACCGGCAGCCCCACGGTCAAGGTCAAGGTGTCGGGCAAGGGCCAGGCGACCCTGTTCGCCAAGCTCTACGACGTCGCCGACGCCGTCCAGCCGCCCGCGCTGCCTGCCGGGCTGGTGGCGCCGTTCCGGGTCACGATCCCCGAGGGGGCCGGCTCGGCCGAGGCCACGGTCACCCTGCCGGCCGTCGACCACCGGTTCGCCGTGGGCCACCGGCTGCGGCTGGTCGTGACCACGACGGACATGGGGTTCGCGACCCCGGCCGAGCCCGCCGCGTTCGGCGTCTCCCTGGCCTCGCCCGCGCTGGCCGTCCCCACGGTCCGCACGCTCGCCGCGCCGCCGACCGGGGTGGCCTGGTGGGTGTGGGCGATGCCGCTGGCCGCCGTGCTCGCCGCCGCCGTCCTCCTGGCCACCGGCCGTCCCTCGGGCCGCGGCTCGGCGGCGAAGGCCGGCGTGAGCCCGAACGGCGACCGGGCGTCGGAGGCGCCGGGCGGTGACGGCGGGCGTGAGGCGCCGGGCGGTGACGGCGGGCATGAGGCGCCGGGCGGTGACGGCGGGCGTGAGGCGCCGGGCGGTGACGGCGGGCATGAGGTGCCGGGCGGTGACGGCGGGCGTGAGGTGCCGTTGGAGATCGTCGGGCTGACCAAGGCGTACCGCAACGGCGAGCGGGCCGTCGACGGGCTGTCGTTCCGGGTCGAGCAGGGCCAGGTTCTCGGCCTCCTCGGCCCCAACGGCGCCGGCAAGACGACCACGATGCGGATGATGATGGGCCTGATCCGCCCCGACTCCGGCGAGATCCGGATCTTCGGCGACCCCGTCACCCCCGGGGCGCCCGTGTTGTCCAGGCTGGGCTCGTTCGTGGAGGGCCCCGGCTTCCTGCCCCACCTGTCCGGCCGCGACAACATCGAGCTCTACTGGGCCGCCACCGGCCGTCCCGCCGCCGACGCCCGCTTCGAGGAGGCGCTGGAGATCGCGGGCCTGGGCAAGGCGCTCGACCGCGCGGTGCGCACCTACTCCCAGGGCATGCGCCAGCGGCTGGCCATCGCCCAGGCCATGCTCGGCCTGCCCGACCTGCTGGTGCTCGACGAGCCCACCAACGGTCTCGACCCGCCCCAGATCCGGGAGATGCGCGAGGTGCTCAAGCGCTACGCGCGCGACGGCCGTACCGTCATCGTCTCCAGCCACATGCTGGCGGAGGTGGAGCAGACCTGCAGCCACGTGGTCGTCATGCACCGCGGCCGGCTGGTCTCCACCGGGCCCGTGTCGCGGCTGCTGAGCTCGGCGGCGGGCAACGGCAACGGGCACGGCGGTCCGCGCCTGGAAGACGTGTTCCTCGACCTCATCGGAGACAGATCATGACCGCCGCGCCCGGCTACGCGCCGCGCCGCACGCTGCCGCTGCGCGTGGAGATCGTCCGGCAGTTCAAGCGGCGGCGGACGCTGGTCATGTTCGGGCTGCTGCTGGCGTTGCCCTGGGTGCTGGTGATCGCGTTCCAGTTCGGGCCGCAGTCCGGCAACCAGGGGCAGTCGTCGGTGCGGATCAGCGACCTGGCCACCGCGAGCGGCCTGAACTTCGCCGCGTTCGCCCTGTCGGTGTCGGCGAGCTTCCTGCTGGTGGTGGCGGTCGCCCTGTTCTGCGGCGACACGGTGGCCGCCGAGGCCAACTGGTCGTCGTTGCGCTACCTGCTGGCCGCGCCGGTCCCCCGCGACCGCCTGCTGCGCCAGAAGCTGATCGTGGCGCTCGGCTTCTCGGCTGCGGCGGTGATCTGCCTGCCGCTGATGGCGCTGCTGGCCGGCACGGTCGCGTTCGGCTGGCACGACATCCAGGTGCCCGGCACCGGCGAGACGATCCCGGCGCTCGACGTGCTGCCCCGGTTCGGCATCGTGATCGGTTACGCCCTGGTCAGCCAGCTCGTGGTGGCGGCCCTGGCGTTCCTGGTCTCCACGGTGACCGACTCGCCGCTCGGCGCGGTGGGCGGGGCGGTGGGCCTGTGGATCGTGAGCACCATCCTGCAGGCGGTCGAGGCGCTGGGCACGCTGCGCGAGTTCCTGCCGACGTTCTGGAACAACGCGTGGCTGGACGCCCTGGCCCCCGAGCTCGACTGGAGCGGGATGGCCAAGGGCGCCTCGGTGTCGATCACCTATGCCGCGATCCTGATCGCCGTGGCCTTCCGCAGGTTCCGGCGCAAGGACGTGGTCAGCTGACGCCCTTGGCGGCGTCCTCCAGGCCCTTGATCTCGATCTTCCGCATGCCCAGCATGGCCTGCACCACCCGCTGGGCGGCGGCCGGGTCCGGCACGCTCATCAGCTCCTGCAGCGCCCTCGGGACGATCTGCCACGACAGGCCGTACCGGTCCTTCAGCCAGCCGCACTGCGACTCCTCGCCGCCGTCGGTGAGCCGGGCCCACAGGTCGTCGACCTCCTCCTGGGAGGCGCAGTCGACGTAGAGGGAGATCGCCTCGGTGAAGGTGAACTGCGGGCCGCCGTTCAGGGCGAGGAAGCGCTGCCCGGCCAGCTCGAAGGAGACCATCATGGCCTGCCCGGCAGGCCCGGGGCCGCCCTCCTGGTAGCGCTGGACGTCCAGGATGCGGGAGTCGGCGAAGATCGAGGTGTAGAACTCGGCCGCCTCTTCGGCCTGGTTGTCGAACCACAGGTAGGTCGTGATCTTCTGCATGTCGCCGGTCGTCCTTTCGAGACGTGTCGCGGGGGCCGGATCCGTGCCCGTCCCCTTCCTTTCATCGACGCGTCGAACGGGACGGGGGCGGATCGACACGCGTCCCGAAGAATTTTGAAAAAAGTCTGAGACGTCGCGGAAGGTCTTGGCGCCGGCACGGACGGCGTCAGGCGGAGGATTCTGTGGCCGCCGTCCTGAAGAAGCGGGCGGTGTCGTCGTCGGCGGGGAAGTACGCCTCGACGGCGATCTCCTCAAGCGTGACGTCGAAGGCCGCGCCGAACGTCGTGATGGTGTTGATGAAACACAACTCCGCGCCGCGGTGGCGGATGCGGACGGGCAGCGCGATCTCGGCCGGATCCGGTGGCCGCGGATCGCCCGCGGGACCGTAGGACAGCACCTCCTCGTACAGCGCGCTCAGTTCGGCGTCACCGCTCTGCGCCACCTGACGGGCGAGCCGGGGCAGCAGGAATCCGCGGACCTGCCCGAGGTTGAGCAGCCGCGAGGCGAACCCGCCCGGGTGCAGACCGAGCCGCATCATGTTGACCGGCGGCCGGAGCAGCGCCGCGTCGACGCCTTCCAGGAAGACGTCGATCGCCGAGTTGGCGAACAGCAGGTTCCAGCGCCGGTCCACCGCCAGCGCCGGATACGGCTCGTGCCCGCGCAGGATCTGCTCCAGGACGTTCCGCGCCGAGGCCAGGTGCGGGTCCTTCAGCGGCCGTTCGCGGACGACGGGCGCGTGACCGGCCGCGACCAGCAGGCGGTTGCGTTCCCGCAGCGGGACCCCCAGATGCTCGGCCAGGCGCAGCACCATCGCACTGCTGGGGATGGTCCGTCCCGTCTCGACGAAGCTGACGTGCCTGGCGGACACGTCCGCCTGCAGCGCCAGATCGAGCTGGCTGAGCCCCCTGCGACGCCGCCACTCGCGCAGCAACTCGCCGATCGGCCGGTCCTGGTTCATCCGGCGATTATCGCCGCACCCCGCTGACCTGCGCGATTACATGCCATGTAATCGACACCGCAGGGCGAGCGCTGCGACGGTGTCCCCCATGAACGACAGCAGCACCACCACCCGCAACAGGCACCTGGTCCTCGACGGCTTCGCCCGGTTCGCGGCCGGGGACATCGACGTGCTCCGCACGCTCCTGCACGAGGACTTCGTCGAGCACAGCCCGGGCAATCCGTCCGGGCGGGACGCGTTCATCGCCCACATCGCCGAGGCTCCCGTGGCGCGTGCCCGGCTCGACCTCAAGCGGGTCATCGCCGACGACGATCACGTGGTGATCCACTACCTCATGACCTCGGACGACGACCCGCGCGGCGTCGCCGTCGTCGACATCTGGCGGCTGGCCGGCGGGCAGATCGTCGAGCACTGGGACGTGGTGCAGCCGGTGCCGGAAGCGGCGCAGGTTCCGCACGGAATGCTCTGAGGCGAGGCGCGTGCGGCAGACATCCACCCGTTCCACGATCGGCGCCCGGCGCCGGAGGTCCCATGAAACTCGCTCCCCATCTGCACCGCCTCGGCAATGACGTCGTGGCCTGCCATCTCGTCGACACAGGCGAGGGCATCACGCTCATCGACGCCGGGCTGCCCGGCCACTGGCGGGATCTGCAGCGCGAACTCCGTTCCCTGGGCAAGTCCGTGGACGACATCCGGGGACTCGTCCTGACCCACGGCGACTCCGACCACCTCGGTTTCGCCGAACGCCTGCGAAGTGAGCACGGGGTGCCGGTGTTCGTGCACGCCGCCGACGCCGTTCGCGCCCGTACCGGACAGAAGCCCAAGATCGCGGTCGGGCCTGTGCGGCTCGGGCCGGCGGTCGGATTCCTCGGGTACTCCATCCGCAAGAACGGGCTGCGCACCCGCCACGTCCGCGAGGTCACCGAGATCGGTGACGGCGACGTCCTGGACCTGCCCGGGAGCCCGGTGATCGTGGGCATGCCGGGGCACTCGCCCGGGAGTGTGGCGGTGCACGTCCCGCTCGCCGACGCCGTCTTCGTCGGGGACGCCCTGACCACCCGGCACGTCCTCACCGGCCGCGAAGGCCCCCAACCGGCCCCCTTCACCGACGACCCGGCCCAGGCACTCGTCTCCCTCGACCGGATCGCCCGGCTGCCGGCGTCCTGGGTGCTCCCCGGCCACGGCGCCCCCTGGCGCACCTCACCGGCCCGGGTGAGCGAGACGGTCCGCGCGGGTGGCGTCGGCGGGTAGCCGAGCGCTGCTCGGGTCCGGTTCAAGGAGCTGGCCTGTGACGACTCACCTGCACGAGCAGAGGCGGCCGGTGACATCGACTGACGGCCCGGCGCGCCTTCCTGGTCACCGGCGGGAGCATCCCCGACTGGGACCCGCCCGCCTCAGGAGCGGCACGCCATCCGCCCGCCTTCCTGGTCATCGGCGGGGAGCAGCACCGGCTGGACCCGCCTGCCTCACGTGCTGCACGCCATCCGCGCGCCCCGCCCCCGGACCAGGCCCGGCCCGGAGCCGCGGGGGCCTGCGAGGGCGACCGCATCGCCGCGTGGCGGCCGCGAAGGCCGCGAAGGTCATGGAGGTCATGGAGGTCATGAAGGCCGCTCGCCGTCCTTCGACGTGGCCGGCCGCCGCGCCCGTTCAGCCGTCGAGTGTGACGTGCCGACGAGCGCTCATGGCATCGATCGGCTCGAACGTCATCGCGGTATCGCCGCCCGGTACGGCAACCCGCTGTCCGCCTCACGAAAGCCGCCGTCATTGAGACATGCCCTAATGGGGCGAGTGGGATTCGGCGGGATACAAAGTTACGTACCGGGATAGGGCGGGCCTGAGTGCGATGGGCCGGAAAGGGGAATCAGGCGGGCCGTTTCGGGAACGGCCGGGAGCCGGCAAAGCGGGCGCCCGGCCACAGGGCGGCGCGGGCGGCCAGGTCAGCCCCAGTGCGGAGGCTTGTTGTCGAGGTAGAAGGCGTCGGCGTCGGCTTCACGCCAGTCGCCCCAGCCGAGGTCGGTGTCGTCCGAAGTCTGCTCCGGGAGAAATTCGTCCACGGAAAACATGCTACCGAGATGTACAAACCCACACCGGTCGTCTTCCCGGCTGCACGGACAGCCCCCGCGCCCGGCGGTACGATGCCAGGGCAGGTGTCGCCGATCCCCCGTGAGGCTGCGCATGGCCACCCCTACAGGCTGGCGGAGAGAAGGCAATCTACCGGCGGAGCTCACCAGCTTCGTGGGGCGGACCCGGTTACTCGCCAACCTCAAGCGGCATCTCGCCGAGTCCCGGCTGGTGACCGTCACCGGCATCGGCGGGGTGGGCAAGTCGCGCACGGTGCTGCGGCTGGCGCACCAGGTCCGCACGCAGTACCCCGACGGCGTGTGGTTCGCCGACCTGGCCCGGCTGCAGGACGCGGGCATGGTCAAGCACACGATCGCCTCGGCGCTCGGCATCGCCGACCAGTCCTCGCGGGCGGAGTCGGAGTCGTTGTCGGAGTGGGTCGGCGAACGCGACATGCTGCTCATCATCGACACCTGCGAACACCTCGTGCAGGGCTGCGCCGAGCTGGTCCACGAGCTGCTGGAGGCCGCGCCCAACCTGAAGGTGCTGGCCACGAGCAGGCAGTCGCTGCATCTGCCGTACGAGCAGGTGGTGCCGGTGCCGCCGCTGGTGGTGCCCGGCGACGACCCGACGGAGAACCTGTTCACCAACGAGTCGGTGCAGTTGTTCGCGCTGCGGGCCGGGGCGGTCGTGCCCGACTTCCAGCTCGACGAGGACAACATCGGCGCTGTGGCCGAGCTGTGCCGCAGGCTCGACGGCATCCCGCTGGCGATCGAGCTGGCGGCGGTGCGGCTGCGCGCCCTGTCGGTGGAGCAGATCCTCGGGCTGCTGGCCGACCGGTTCAGCCTGCTGGCCGGCGCGAGCCGTACGGCGCTGCCGCGCCATGCGACGCTGCGGGCGGCGATCGGCTGGAGTCACGAGCTGTGCGAGCCCGCCGAGCGGCTGCTGTGGGCGCGGCTGTCGGTGTTCGCCGGCGACTTCGAGCTCGACGCGGCCAGGTTCGTCTGCTCCGACGGGCGCCTGCCCTCGGAGGACATCACCGATCTGGTCACCGGGCTGGTGGAGAAGTCGATCCTGATGATCAGGAGCCACCACTCCGGCGTCCGCTACAAGCTGATCGACACGCTGGCCGAGTACGGCGAGGAGTGGCTGGACAAGCTCGGCCAGGCCCAGCAGATGCGGCAGCGCCACCTGGAGTACTACCTGAGCCTGGCCCAGCGCAGCGAAGACGCGTGGTCGGGTCCGCGGCAGATCTACTGGTTCGTGCGCATGCGTCAGGAGCACGACAACGTGCGGGTCGCGCTGGAGCACGCGTTGTCCTCGTCCATGCGCAGCGGCTCGGCGCTCACGCTGCTGGCGTCGTTGTGGTTCATGTGGGTGTGCTGCGGTTTCGTCCGGGAGGGGCGGCTCTACCTCGAACGCGCGCTGGAGGCCAACCCCTCGCCGAGCAAGGAGCGCTGCAAGGCCCTGTGGGTGCTGTCCTACGTGCGCAGCGCGCAGGGTGACAGCGAGGGCGCGCTGGCGGCGGCCGAGCAGTGCAGCACGGAGGCCGTCCGGGTGGGCGACTCCAGGGCGGTGATCCTGGCCTCGAAGATGCAGGGCACGGCCGCGCTGCTCCAGGGCGACCTGCAGAAGGCCAGCGCGCTGCTGGGCGTGGCGATCGAGTTCAACACCGACAACAAGGAGCTCAACCCGGGCCTGCTGCCCGCGATCGTCGAGCTGTCGCTGGTGTTGTCGGCGCAGGGCGAGCTGTTCGAGGCCGAGTCGCTGCTCCAGGACTGCCTTCAGGTGTGCCGGGAGCGCGGCGAGCTGTGGGTCAGCTCGTACGCCCAGTGGGCGATGTCGCGCACGAGGCTCGCGACCGGCAGGCCGGGCGAGGCGCTGCACAACGCCCGCGAGGGCCTGCGGATCAAGCGGCACTTCCACGACACGCTGGGCACGCTGCTGGTGCTGGAGACGACCGCGCGCATCCTCATCGCGCTCAAGCAGGCGCCGACGGCGGCCAAGCTGCTGGGCGCGTTGCAGCAGAACTGGCGGACGGCCGGCCTGCCGCAGATGGGCGCCCCGTTCCTGACCGACGACCACGACGCGTGCGTCGAGGACTGCAAGTCGATGATGGGCGAGCTGGCCTACAAGAACGCCTTCGAGAACGGCGCCCGCCTCGACCTCGACGAGGCGTCCACGCTCGCGCTCGGCGACCTGGACGCCCCGGCCGAGGACTGATCCCGGGGCCTCACACGGCCTGGGGCCAGCGGGTCCCCTCCGGCCACGCGTGCACGTAGCGCGCGCTGCCGAGCGAGAACTCGATGTGCCCGCGTACCCAGTGCTCAAGGCCGCGGACGTACGTGCGGACGGGCGGCGGGGCCCACTTCTCCAGCGCCGCGCGCCGGTCGAGGAAGGCGGCGAGCGCCTGGTTGTGCATGTCGGAGACCTCCAGGAGGGCGTCCTGGAGGGTGAGGTTCCGGTGGGTGGCCAGCACGGTGACGAGGTTGTGCCGGGCCTTGTCGTTGTCGCACTCCTTGGCGTAGGAGAGCAGGTCGTTGTCCCAGCCGATGAGGTCGCAGGCCAGGTCCGACAACATCCGCACGTCGGGATGGTGCCACTCCTCGGCTTCGAGGCGGTAGCCGCCGCCGGCGTCGATGAGGGCGAAGCAGGTGTAGGTGGCTCCGGTGATGCGGCGCATGAGGATGTAGTCCTGCGGGGTGGGGATCAGGTCGGCCTCCCGGTTGGCCGCCTCCCAGATCTGGGCGAACAGGTACTCCTTGACCGTGATGCGCCACCGGTCCACCTGCGCCGGGGTGGAGGTGGAGACGATGCGATGGAGGAGCTCGTTGAGAGCGAGCCCGAAGGGGTCGTCGTCGTCGGGCTTCCTGCGGTCGTCCAGGATCTCCAGGAGCGGCGGCAGGGCGCGGGCGAGCGCGGAGGCCCGGTGCCCCATCAGCTCGCCCTCGCAGAAGGCGTCGTCGAACGCGAAGAGCCAGTTGTACCAGTCGTTGATCAGCCGGAGGCTGTCGCGCGGGACCTCGGGGTTGGTACGGGCGGCGAGCAGGCCGATCTTGGAACGCCGGAAGTGCTCGATGGTGTCGGCGTCCTTGAGCATGCTGGAGGCGGCCAGCCACGCATGGCTCTCCACGTCGACCTCCGCGGCATGCACGTTGATCTCGTTGGGGAACGGGCATGGGAGCGGAGGAATGTGGAGCGGTCGCCTACTGAAGGAATGCGCAGAAGTTGCCACGCCCTTCAGCATGACAATCGGCTGTTCAAAAGGCCACACTCGACAACTTGGAGCCCTTTAATGCCTTTTTCACACTATGGATCCCTCCAAAGGAACCGGTGGATAAACTGGGCATTTGCCAACATTCAGGCCAGGCCCAATGCCGACAGGACGCCGTCCCGCTGATCGGCTCCCGTCTCCGGCAGCGCTCTGACCACGGCCGACTCCTGCGTGAACCCGCCCCCGGGAAGCGGCCCGTGCGCGCGGTCGCAGGCGCGGCCGGAGCCGGATCCAGACGCGACGATCATTCACCGGGCTCCGCGCGGCCATGATCGGCCGCCACCATCAGCAAAATGTCACCTTTGATGAGGGCGAGATTGACCGCAACGCCAGCCTCCGGCGTCGGCGGGCGACATCCTGGAGCCGCCGCGCCGGCCAGGGCGGCCCCCCGCCTCCGACCGGATGCCGGATTGTGCCTCGATAGGGTGCCTTGCGCGGAATCGATCCGACTCGCCATAGGTTCTGGGGAAGAGTACCTAGGGAAAGGCTGTCCAACCGTGTTCGACCCGAAGGATCTCTACAGGCTCGCAGACGACGCGCCCGAGCTGACCGATCCGGTGTTGCTGTACCACTTCGACGGTTTCGTCGACGCGGGCGGCGCCGGACGCCTCGCGCTGGGCCACCTGCTGGCCGAGCTGGAGCACCGGGTCGTGGCGACGTTCGACGTGGACCGGTTGCTCGACTACCGGTCCCGGCGGCCCATCATGACCTTCGACACCGACCGCTGGGTCGAGTGTGAGAGCCCCGAGCTCGCCGTCCATGTCGCCCATGACGCCACGGGCACGCCGTTCCTGTTGATGAGCGGCCCGGAGCCGGACCGGGAATGGGAGCTGTTCACCCGCGCGGTGGGAGAGCTGCTGGACCGGCTGAAAGTGAGCAAGATCGTCACGCTGCACGGCATCCCGATGGCGGTGCCGCACACGCGTCCGCTGGGCATCACCATGCACGCCAGCCGGCCCGAGCTGATCAACTCCCAGACCAGTGCCTTCGGCCGGGTCCAGGTTCCGGGGAGCGCGGCCGCGCTGCTGGAGCTGCGGCTGGGCGCGCAGGGGCACGACGCGGTCGGGTACGCGGTGCACGTGCCGCACTACCTGTCGCAGGCGGAGTACCCGACGGCGGCGGTGACCGGGCTGGAGGCGGTGACGCGGGGCACCGGCCTGGTGTTCCCGATGGAGGCGCTGCGCGACGCGGCCCACCGTACGACGGCGGAGATCGAGGAGCAGATCCAGGCGTCCTCGGAGCTGTCGACCGCCATCAGCGGGCTGGAGCAGCAGTACGACGCGTTCGCGGGCGGCACGGAGCGGCAGAACCTGATGGCCGAGACGACCCCGATGCCCACGGGCGACGAGCTGGCCGCCCAGTTCGAACGTTTCCTGGCCGAACGCGACGACGAGTGACGGGCGGCCCGGGCCGTACCGGCTAACCTGGGCGGATGAGCGAGATCCGGGTCGGCCTGATCGGATACGGCACCGCGGGCGCGTACTTCCACGCCCCGCTCGTCCATGCCACTCCGGGCCTGCGGCTGTCGGCGGTCGTGACGCGCAATCCGGAGCGGCAGGCCGAGGTGGCCCACCGGTACGGCGCGGCCGGCGTGCCGGACGTGCGTGAGCTGTGGGAGCACAGCGACCTCGTGGTGGTCGCCTCCCCCAACCGCACGCACGTGAGCATGGCCGCCGCCGCGCTCGCCGAGGGCCTGCCCGTCGTCGTGGACAAACCGGTCGCCCGCACCGCCGAGGAGGCCCGCGAGCTGGTCCGGCTGGCCGAGCAGGCCGGCGTCATGCTGACGGTGTTCCAGAACCGGCGCTGGGACGGCGACTTCCGCACCGTGCGGCGGCTGATCGCCGAGGGGCGGCTCGGCGACGTGCTGCGCTACGAGTCGAGGTTCGAGCGCTGGCGGCCGGTGCCCAAGGGCGGCTGGCGGGAGACCGGCGGCGCGGAGGAGATCGGCGGCCTGCTCTACGACCTGGGCAGCCACCTGGTCGACCAGGCGTTGCAGCTGTTCGGCCCGGCGCATGAGGTCTACTGCGAGAGCGACGTGCGGCGGCCCGGCGTGGCCTCCGACGACGACACGTTCATCGCGCTGCGGCACGCGGGCGGCGTGCGTTCCCACCTGTGGGCCAGCTCGGTGGCGGCCCGGCTCGGGCCGCGGCTGCGGGTGCTGGGCTCGGCGGGCGCGTACGTCAAGCACGGCATGGACGTGCAGGAGGAGCGCCTGCGGGCGGGCCTGACCCCCGACTCCCCCGGGTTCGGCGCCGACGAGGAGAGCCGCTGGGGCCTGCTCGGCACCGACGACGACGCCCGGCCCGTTCCCACCGAGCCGGGCGCGTACCTGGACTTCTACCGCGGGGTGGAACGCGCCCTGCGCGAGGGCGCGCCGCCGCCGGTCGACCCGCGCGGCTCGATCGACACGCTGGCCGTCATCGAGGCCGCCCACCTGTCGGCCGCGCAGCGCATGGTCGTCCACCTGGGGTGACAGCTGGGCTGGCTGATCAGTCGCGCAGGCGGGCGCGCAGGGCCGCGTCGTCGGCGTCGGTCCAGCCGTGGCCGCGCAGCCAGCCCATCGGGCCGTCGAATCGGTCGTCCAGCACCTTGAGGAACTGCTCGATGTAGCGGGCCCGGGGCCGGTGGTCGTCCGCCGGGCGGGAGTCGAGGTCGTCCCGGTAGGTGTCGCTGGCGCGCAGGCGCTTGAGTATCAGCTCCAGGCGCTCGCCCGTGGCCACGTAGTCCCGCACGATGGCCTCGCGGGTGGCCCCGGCGACCTCCAGCGCCAGCGCCGACAGCACGCCGGTGCGGTCCTTGCCCGCCGCGCAGTGCACCAGCGCGGCGCCGTCGTCGAGGGCCATGGCGCGCAGGGCCGCCACGACGGCGTCAGGACGGTCGCGCAGGTAGCCGAAGTAGAAGCCGGTCACGCGCAGCTCCTCGTCGACGTCCCGTTCCTGCCAGGGCAGCACGCGGTCGCCGTCGATGGAGTCGGCCTCGACGTCGGTGTGCCTGCCGCCCTCGGCGAACAGCGTCAGATGGTGGTGGGTCACCTCCGGCACCCGGGTGAGCGGGCCGGGGCCCTCCAGGTTGACCTCGGCGGTCGAGCGCAGGTCCACGACGTGGCGCAGGTTCAGCTCGCCCACCAGGAGCGACACGTCCGCCGGGGTGAGGCCCTGCAGGTTGTCGGCTCGGAAGATCCGGCCGCGGCGGGTGAGCCCGCCGTCACGGGTGGGAAGTTCGCCCAGGTCACGTACGTTGACGGCGCCTTCCAGATCGATCCATCTTGTCATCTCATCCATTACTTCGACCTTATATGTCGGCCAATCATGAGCGGATTCCTTGTTCATAACGCAGCATGAACGTATGGATCCACGCGCGCTGCCTCCCCGGCTGGTGATCGATCCATCGCTGCCCCCGGACGTCTCGGTCGAGTTGCGGTCGAGCCCGCACATCCTTCATATGGCCCGTTCCGGCAGGCGGATGGATCCCAGTTTCAGCCCCGCCCTGCTCTTCGCGCTTCCGGCCCTGCTGGTGATGGTCCTGATCGTGACCAGCAGCCTCGAGGTCGTCTTCGTGGCCGGGCTCGGCATGGGGCTGATCGCCCTGATCCGGTGGATGGCGTTGGACAGCTCCCACCGGATCGTCAAACGACGACTACGACTCGCCACCGCCCACGCCGACCACTACGTCCTCCCCGAGGACCTCGACCGTCCCTGCCAGGTGCTGCTGCGCCGCGCCCAGGACGCGGCCACGGCCGTGCTCAACTCCAAGGTGCACAAGGCCGGGCTGATCGACTCGGCGGAGAACCAGGTGTCGCTGCCCGAGGAGGTCTGGCAGATAGCTCACCGGCTGCGGCGGCTGTCGTCGATGCACGCCGAGCAGGGCAGGCTCATCCCCCGCGAGCTGCCGCCCGGCATGGAGGACGCCTTCAAGCCGTACACCAGCGCCCTCGACGCCGCCTGGACCTCGCTCTCGCACCGCGTACGCCACCTGGAGAAGTACGCCAAGCAGGTGCTCAAGGCCGACAAGGTGTACCACGCGCACAGACGCCTGGAGGCGCTGGCCGCCAAGACCCCCGAGTACCAGCAGCTGCTCGCCGACACCGTACGGGACGAGCTCGCGCACGAGCGCATCAGGGAGCTGTCCGACCAGGCGGCCCACGTCCGCAAGCTGTTCGAGGAGAGCGTGCTGCAGGCCAGGCAGGCGGCGGGCGAGCTGCTGAGAAGCCCCTTCAGCGACGCCTACGGCACCGGCGCGCTCGGCCCCCGCACCGGCGGGCACGACCGCGCCGCGCACCGCACGACCGGCCCGCGTGACCGGCACGATCGCGGCGCGACCGGCCCGCAGCGACACCCCTCGCGCGACTCCTGACCCCCGCGGGCGGTCAGGGCCGGGCCTGCCGCAGGAGCTCCAGGGTGCGGCGCATGCCCGCCTCGTTCCCCAGGCTGCGGTAGATCTCCCTGGCCTGCTCCAGCGGCCCGACCGCCGCGTCCGGCCCGCCCGCGTCGAGGTGCGCCTCGCCGAGGTAGCGCAGGCTCCTGGCCATCCACCAGCGGTCCTCCAGCTCCTGGAACCCGCGTACGGCGCGGCGCAGCTCGTGCTCGGACTCCGCGATCCGGCCCAGCCGGGCCAGGGCGCGCCCGGCCGACACCGCGGTGCGCGCCACCCCCCACGAGTCGCCGAGCGCCACCAGGATCTCCTCGGCCCGCCGGACGTACTCCAGCTCGCGCAGCCCGCCCGCCGGATCGCCCACCTCGCCCGCGGCGCGCAGGCAGCGGGCCTCCTCCCACAGCTCGCCGCGCTGCCGGAACATCTCGGCCGCCCGGTCGAGGCTGAACCCGGCCCTGACGAACAGGGCGTCGGAGGCCCGGTGGTCGCCGGCCCGGCGCTCGCCGCGCGCCTGGGCGGCCAGCACCTCGCCGTAGACGCGCAGGGTCTGGGCCTCGGAGTAGCGGTTGCCCGCCCGCTGGAAGATCTCCAGGGCGTCTTCGAGCAGGTCGCGGGCCTCCTCGGGACGGCGTTCCGCCATGCGCATCTCGGCCAGGTTGCGCTGGGTGCGGGCCATCCACCACAGGTCGTCCTCGTGCTTGAACGCGGTGATCGCCCCGATCAGGTAGTCCTGGGCGCGGTCGAGGTGCCCGCCGCTGATCAGGGTCATGCCGACCGTGCGCCTGGCCCTGGCCGCCCACCAGGTCTCGCCGAGGTCGCCGAAGATCTCCAGCGCCTGCTCGGCCTCGCGCAGAGCGCGCTCGCGCAGGCCCATGCCGCCGCGCACGATCGCGCTGTTCAGCAGCGCGATGGCCAGCGCGCGCCGGTCACCGGTACGCCGGCCCGCCTCGCAGCCGATGTCGGCGACGTCCGCCCAGTCGGCCCAGTAGGCCCGCAGCGAGTGGCACAACGAGCAGAACGCCCTGCTCAGCCCCCAGGTCAGCTCCCAGAGCCGGAGCTGCGCGGCCAGGTTGATCATGGCGAGCAGGGACAGCCGCTCGGCGTTGAGCCAGTCGCCCGCCCCGAGCTGGCCCTCGGCGTCGGCGCGCCGGCCGCCCTTGCTCCAGTCCTGCGGCCAGCGGTTCTGGGCGGCCTCCTCGGCCCGGCGGCGGTAACCGTGCAGGACGCGCTCGACGGCGGCCCTGCGGCGTTCCTCCTCGTCCTGGCCGGCCAGCTCGGCGGCGAACACCCGGACCAGGTCGTGCAGGCGGTAGCGCATCGCGCCGGTCTGGTCGGTGCCGGAGCACTCGGCGAGCTGGGCGTCGATCAGCGCTTCGAGCTGGTCGGCGCCGTCGAGGCCGGAGATGTCGAGCAGCTCGCCGGCCACCCAGCCGGGCACGTCGGGCGCGGGCAGCGCGCTGAGCAGGCGCAGCAGGCGGCGCTGGATGCCGGTGCAGTCGTCGTAGCTGAGCTGCACGGAGGCCCGCACGCTCTTGTCCACGCCCTGGGCCACCTCCAGCTGGTCGAGACGGCGGCGCTCGTCGGTCAGCCGCCCGGCCATCTCGCGCATGGTCCACTGCTCGCGGGTGGCCAGCCGGCCGCCGCAGATGTTGATCGCCAGCGGCAGGTGGTCGCAGAGCCGGACGATCTCCTTGGCCGACTCCAGGTCGTCCACGACCCGCGCGCCGCCGGCCAGCCGGGCCAGCAGCTCCACGCCTTGCGCCTCGGTGAGCACGCCGAGCCGGGTGTCGTGGGTGCCGTCCAGGAACAGCGGGGAGCGCGAGGTGACCAGCACCGCGCAGCCCGGCTCGGCCGGGATCAGCGGTTTGACCTGGGCGGCGTCGTGGGCGTTGTCCAGGCCGATGAGGATCTTGCGGCCCTTGGTCCAGGTCAGCCAGAGGGTGCGCAGCTCGTCGAGGCCGCCGGGGTCGGTGGCCAGGCGCACGCCCAGGCCGCGCAGGAAGCCGATCAGCACCTCCTCGGGGCGTACCGGGGCGTCGACGCCGCCGCGCAGGTCGGCGTGCAGCCGGCCGTCGGGGAACCAGTCGGCGACCTCCTGCCCGAACCTGGTCATCAGCGCCGACTTGCCGACGCCGCCGCGGCCGTACACGGAGACGACCAGGGGCGGGGACAGGTCGGAGGACTTGCGGCGGGCGGCGAAGACCTCGCGCAGGGTGGCGAGGGAGTCGGCGCGCCCGGTGAAGTGCTCGGGCACGGGCGGCCACTGGTCGGGCGGCCGCCCGCCGGGCTCGGGCGCGGGCGTGGCGCGCCGCCGGGGCGTGGCCTCGGTGGTGGCCCACGTGGTCACGCCGACGAGCAGCGCGGCCGCGAGCGTCACGCCGATCTTGGCCATCGGCGGGATGTCCCACTCCAGCGAGGCGGCCAGCACACTGGCGGCGCCGGCCGCGAGCCCCGCCGAGACGGGCGCTGCCCATGTGACCCGCTTACGTCGCGGTTTGTCCGGTAAGTTTCCCGGCACCGAACACCCCCTTCCGGGGGTGATTCAAGCCGATGGGGCACGGCGAGCGCCAGCCGTACCCCATCGTTCCGCTACAGGCCGATCACGTGGCAGGTGGCCGTGGCGGTCTTGGTCGGGTCGCTCTCCGAGACGGCGGTGAGCTTGACGCGGGCCAGACGGTCGCCGCCGGGCGCGCGCACCGCGTTGACCGTCACCGGCGCCTGCTTGCCGAAGGCGACGGAGGCCAGGGCGTTGGGCACCTGGGCGGTCCAGCCCTTGCCCTGCACCTCGGCCTTGACCCGGTAGACGTCGGAGTCGAGGTAGGCGCTGACGTCCTCGGGGTGCTGCCCCTGGGCGGGGGCCGCCTTGCCGGTGTTGAACACCGGGAACGTGCAGGTGGAGACGTTCTTGCCGGTGGGGACGCCGGCCGCGGGCAGCACCCGCACGCCGCGCTTCTGCGGGCCCGCGCCGTCCAGCGACCGGATGGCGACGGTGTAGGACAGCTCGCCGTTCCGGTTGCGCTTGAGGTCGGTGACGTAGAAGTGCAGGCGGTTGGCCTGGTCCACGTACTCGTATTCGCTGCCGGAGTCGGTCCCGGCGTGGAAGAGGGCGTCGGAGAGCTGGCGGTAGTCGCCGACGGTGATCGGCACCTTGGTCCCGTCGGGCATCACGTAGTCGGTCATGCCGATGTCCTGCGGGTTGGCGTCGATCACCCACTCGAACGGCGCCCGGTCCTCGTTCTTGGTCTTGGCCAGGAGCACGCCGGAGTCGGGGGTGAAGGAGTCGGAGCCCATCCGGTCCACGACCTCGACCGTGTAGTTCTGGTAGCCGCCGCGGTCGCACAGCGGGTCGGTCGCCGGGCAGGTGCTCTTGTCGCCGGGGGCGTCGAAGGAGATGTTGACGCCCGACAGGTCGTTCTGCCCCGGGCGCACGGCGCGGGCCAGGATCTTGGCAGTGACCAGGCCGGACTCGTCGAGCGCCTCGCGCGACAGGCGCAGGACGTTCTGCTCGTCCACCATGCCGAGCTTGAGCTTGTTGCGCAGCATGTGCTGGGCGCCCATGGACGCGCCCGCCGTGGGCGGGATCAGCCAGCGGGAGTGCGGCCCGCCGGGGCCGTTGAAGCTGCCGCGGCTGAGCATCTCCCAGACGCCGGTGTACGCCCGGACCGGCGGCACCCCGTACGGGTTGTTGTAGTTGTCCAGCACGCCGAGGATGTGGCTGAACTCGTGGGCGTAGACGGCCATGCCCGAGCTCTCGGCCTGGACGGAGTCGACGCCGATGTTGGCGTTGGGCCAGAAGTTGGAGGCCGCCTGCCAGGAGGACCACTCGACGTAGCGCGTCTTCAGCCAGTTGGGCAGGGCCGGGTCGGGCGGGCCCCACTCGTCGGGCACGTCCTCCTTGGTCGGGAACTTCATCATCCCGAACTCCTGCCAGGTGGACGACTCGTCCTGGCCGGCGCTGAGGTAGAAGACGAAGTCGTACTGCTTGGCGACGTCCTCGCCGACGGCGTTGATCCAGGCGTTGTGGCCGTCGGTGCGCAGGTTCTTGTTGCAGGTGTCGCCCGCCGGGCAGCCCGAGGTGCCGTTGAAGCCGGGCTCCAGCGCGTACTCGTGGTCCTTGCCCGGCATCGTGTACGGGCCGAACCCGGTCAGCTCGACGCCGTACCGGCCGCCGGAGTCCTCCATCCAGTACTCGTGGATGGTGTGACCCTTGTTGAGGTCGTTCGGGGTGTTGAGGAAGTCCTGATAGAACTTGGCCACCTGGTCGCGCGGGACGTCATGGGCCTCGGCGCTCGGGTTGGCGTAGATCGTCGAGCCCTTGGGCTGGGTGACGACGAACGCCTGGTTGGGGTAGTCGAGCAGCACCAGCGCGCCCTTGAAGGTGCGCTTGGAGCCCTTGACGGCCGGGTCGTTCCAGTTCGTGCCCGGAGGCTTCTTGTAGTCCGCCCACGTCATGTGGTCGGGGTTCTCCCAGTTCTGCGGGTCGAGAGGCGTGAGGCCGCCGGGAGGACGGGCGCGCAACGTCTGGGCGTCGGCCGATTCGTCCTGCTGCCAGGGCTGGGTCTGCGGCCAGTGGTTCTGCCGCCAGGGGTACTCGGGATCGACGGTGGGGGGTGCTGCGGAAGCAGGGGGCGCCATCAGGCTCACCGGGAACAGCACGATGGCCGCCAGCAAACCCTTCAGCAGCTTCTTCGGGGCATTCACGGATTGACGGTATAGACGTTATTGACGGAGATCACCGATCAGCTGTAGGGAAGACGTGTAGCAACCCTTCCGACATTTGTCGAAATGTCCAGCGTGACCTAGGTGGAGCAGTGGCGGATCTCCAGCGGATCGTGGACGACCTCGCCGTGCGCCTCGGGCGTCCCCTCCTGCTGGAGGACCGCGTGCAGCGCGTGATCGCCTACAGCGAGCAGAACGGCGCCATGGACGACATCCGCCGCGACTCCATCCTGCGCCGGCACACCACCCCCGAGGTGCGCGAGTGGCTGCGGGCGGCCGGCGTGCACGAGGCGCAGGCCCCGCTGCGCACGGCCGGCGCGCCGCACCTGGGCCTGCTGCCGCGCGTGTGCGTCCCGCTGCGGCACGCCGACGGCCTGCTCGGCTTCCTGTGGTTCATCGACGCCGAGCCGGCCATGTCCGAGGAGAAGGTGGCCGAGGCCGTGGCGGCCGTCCCCGGGCTGGCGCTGGCGCTGTTCCACGAGAGCCTGGCGACCGGGCTGGCCTCCCACCGGGAGCTGGAGGCGGTCACCGGGCTGCTGCGCGGCGAGCGGGACGCGGCCAGGCAGCTCATCGAGGCGGGCGCGTTCCCGCAGGGCCAGCCGGTGACCGTGCTGGTGGCCCGGCCCCGCTCGGCCGAGCCCGACGAGGGGCTGCGCCTGGCGCTCGAACAGGGGCTGCTGGCGCTGCGCCGGCGGCTGAGCGGCCACCACCCGCTGCACCTGGTGCGCTACGACCACGCCGTGCTGCTCACCGCCGGGCCGCCGGTCCCGCCCGACGAGCTGCACGCGGCCATGCCGGTGCCCGTGGTGGTGGGGGTCGGGCGCACCCGGCTCGAACTGGCGCAGGCGGCGGGGTCGTACGCGGAGGCCCGGCACGCGGCGGAGGTGACCGCGCGGGTGCCGGGGCTCGGACGGTCGGCCGAGTGGGCCCGGCTCGGCGTCTACCGGACGCTCACCCAGCTCGCGGACCAGGAGGTGCATCCCGGGCTCGACGGGCTGCTGGCCGACGAGCAGTACCTGCCGCTGCTGGAGACGCTGGAGACGTACCTGGACCTGGCGGGCAGCGCGGTGGCGACGTCCCGGGCGCTGCGGCTGCACCGCACCTCGCTGTACTACCGGCTGCAGCGGGTGGAGGAGCTGGCGCGTACGGACCTCAAGGACGGCGGCGAGCGGCTGGCCCTGCACCTCGGCCTGAAACTGGCCCGGCTGTCCGGCCGCTACCAGCCCCGGGACGCCCGCGGCGACTGATTGCCTTCGCCGCCGCCGCTCGCGTTTAATGCCAAAAGGGCAAATCCGACGGGAGCGCCGATGGCGGGTGCGAAGCGTGCTGCGCGGGTTCCAGGACGGGTTCCGGGCCCGGATTCGGGGCGGGCGTCGGGGTCGGTCCGGGGGGCGGCGTTGGGGCCGTTTCCGGGGAGGCGTGTGCCCTCGCGCGTCGTGGCCCATTCCGCTCCGCTGGTGCTGCCGGTCTGCGCCGAGCCCGTGCGCGACGGGACGGTGGTGATCAGGGGCGGGCGGGTGCTCCAGGTGGGCTCGCGGGACGAGCTGCTGTCCCGCTTCCGCGTCGCGGAGGAGGTCCGCTGGCCGGGCATGATCGTGGCCGGGCTGGTGGACGCCTGCTGCGCGCCGACGCCCCCGGGCCCCGGCGTCACCACGCGGGCCGCCGTGGTGTCCGACCCCGCCGATCTCGCCGGCGTTCCCGGCATCTCGTACGTCGAGGCGTCCAGCGCCGGCGAGCAGGAGTGGGAGGAGCACGACCGGGACGCGCTGATCACGGCGCTGCGTGAGGTGGACCGGCCGTGCCCGGTCGGCATCGCGGCCCGGACCCGCGACCCGCACGTGCTGGAGGACGTCGCCGTGCTGGCCAGGACGTTCGGCCTGCGGCTGCTGGCCGGGCTGGACCGGCACTCGCCCATGGCCCTGGACGAGGCCGGCGCGCTCGGCCCCCACTGCCACGTGGCCTGCGCCCGGCCGCTCGACCCCGGCGAGCGCAAGCTGCTGCGCCTGCGCCGGAGCGTGGTCGCGATCTGTCCGCCGGGGCAGGAGCACGCCGCCGACGTGCTGGCCCTGCTGGAGGAGGGCAACGGCGTCGCCCTGGGCAGCCACGCCCTGGGCCACCACGCTCCGGGCAGCCTCGACCCGGCCGGCGCCCGTCCCAGCGACCCGTCCGGTCCCGGCGACCTGCTCGGGCCCGGCGACCTGCTCGGGCCCGGCGACCTGCTCGGGCCCGGCGACCTGCTCGGGCTCGCGGCCGGTGTCCGGCGGCGGGCCCGGGAGCTCGGACTGCGGGTGCGGGGGCTGGACCGCCGCCTGGTCGAGGCCGCGACGCTGGGCGGTGCGCGGGCACTGGGACTGGACGCCGGGCCGGGCCGGATCGGCTCCCTCGGGCCGGGCAGCCGGGCCGACTTCGCCGTCTTCGACGCCCGGGGACGCTACCCGTACTCGGCCCTGATGGCCCGCCCACCCTGCCTGGCCACGGTCGTCGGCGGCGCGCTCACCTGAACCGGCCGCCCTTCCACGGCACGGTCGTCGGCGGCGCGGTCATCGGAACTGGCCGTCCACCGCGCCGAGCAGATCCCTGAGCTGGTCGCGCTGCTCCTGGGACAGCACCGCGAACAGGCCCTCGCCGGCCTCCCTGCGCGCGTCCCTGGCCCGTTCGGCCATGGCCCGGCCCGCGTCGGTGATCACGACGAGCGTCGAGCGGCGGTTGGCCGGATCGACCTCCCTGCGCACCAGCCCGGCCTCCTCCAGCGCGTCCACGACGGGCGTCAGCGAGCGCGGCACGATCCGCAGCTCGTCGGCCAGTTGCACCATCCGCAGCGGCCGGCCGGCCTCGCCGAGCG
Source organism: Nonomuraea sp. NPDC001684 (assembly GCF_053596515.1). NCBI lineage: Bacteria > Bacillati > Actinomycetota > Actinomycetes > Streptosporangiales > Streptosporangiaceae > Nonomuraea > Nonomuraea sp. NPDC001684. Next base: position 21,227 of record NZ_JBSFGJ010000035.1, on the reverse strand, counting down.
CGCGCAACGCCCGCGCCTGCCCCGGGTTGAGCCCGAGCGGCACCAGCCGATGCACGTAGCCGTGCCGCAGACGCCTGCTGACCAGGTGCAAGAGCTCCGCGAGCTCCTTCTCTCCCATACCGAGGATTTTAGCCGGAACAATTATGAGTTAACCTCTGTTTGAGTGGACATCCGAAAGGAGGCCCCATATTGGCCGACGAACCACGCGCGCCGCTGCGGCGCATCATCGGACTCTTCACCCCTTATCGCGGCCGGCTGATCCTGGTGGGCGCGTTCATCCTGCTGTCGTCCCTGGTCGGGCTGGCCTCGCCGTTCCTGCTGCGCGAGGTGCTGGACGTGGCGATCCCGTCCCGCGACGCGCTGCTGCTCACGCTGCTGGCCCTCGGCATGATCGCGGTCGCGGTCACCACGAGCGTGTTCGACGTGCTGCAGACGCTCATCTCCACCACCGTGGGCCAGCGGGTGATGCACGACCTGCGCATCTCGGTCTACTCCCACCTCCAGCGCATGTCGCTGGCGTTCTTCACCCGCACCAAGACAGGCGAGGTGCAGTCGCGCATCGCCAACGACATCGGCGGCATGCAGTCGGTGGTCACCTCGACCGCGACCTCGATCATCTCCAACCTCACCACCGTGATCGCCACGATCGTGGCCATGCTCGCCCTCGACTGGCGGCTGACGGTGATCTCGCTGCTGCTGCTGCCGGTGTTCGTGTGGATCAGCAGGAAGGTCGGCGCCGAGCGCAAGCGCATCACCAACGAACGGCAGCGCAAGCTCGCCGTGATCTCCTCGATGGTCCAGGAGTCGCTGTCGATCAGCGGCGTCCTGCTGGGCCGGACGATGGGCCGCTCCGCCGAGCTGACCGACCGGTTCGGCCGCGCCTCCGACGAGCTGGCCGAACTCGGCGTACGGACGAGCATGGCCGGACGCTGGCGGCAGTCGTCGATCCAGATCATCATGGCCGCGATGCCCGCCCTGATCTACTGGGCCGTGGGCTACACCGGCATCATCTCCGTCGGCACCCTGGTCGCCTTCACCACGCTGCAGTCGAGCCTGTTCCGGCCGACGGTGTCGCTGCTGCGGCTGGGCGTCGAGGTGCAGAGCTCGCTGGCGCTGTTCGGCCGCATCTTCGAGTACCTCGACCTGTCGGTGGACATCCACCCCGGCACCCGCACCCTCGACCGGGTACGCGGCGAGGTCCGCTTCGAGCGGGTCGACTTCGCCTACGAGGACGAGCGCACCCTGCACGCCGTCGACGTCACCGTCCCCGCGGGCACGACGCTGGCCGTCGTGGGCGAGACCGGCTCGGGCAAGACCACCCTCAGCTACCTGCTCCCCCGCCTGTACGACGTGACCGGCGGCCGGGTCACCATCGACGGCGTGGACGTGCGCGACCTGACGTTCGAGACGCTGAGCGAGGTCGTCGGGGTGGTCTCGCAGGAGACGTACCTGTTCCACGCCTCGATCGCGGACAACCTGCGCTTCGCCCGTCCGGCGGCCAGCGACGAGGAGCTGGAGGCGGCGGCGCGGGCCGCGCGCATCCACGACCACATCGCCTCGCTGCCCGACGGCTACGACACGATGGTGGGCGAGCGCGGCTACCGGTTCTCCGGCGGCGAGAAGCAGCGCCTGGCCATCGCCCGCACGCTGCTGCGCAACCCGCCGGTGCTGATCCTGGACGAGGCCACCAGCGCCCTCGACACCCAGACCGAGCGAGCCGTCCAGGAAGCCCTGGACACGCTGGCGCGGGGGCGTACGACGATCACGATCGCCCACCGCCTGTCGACCGTCCGCGACGCGGACCAGATCGTCGTGCTCGACCACGGCAAGGTCGTCGAGCGCGGCACCCACGACGAGCTGATGGCGCTCGGCGGCCACTACGCGGCCCTGGTGGACCGGGACCGCCCCCTCGAACTGGTCTAATTTTTCACGCTAAACTTGTTTTAGCCGTGTCTTACCTCACATTTCGGGCAAATCGGAATCGTCGCGATCGTGGCGCGCGTTGACTCCCGCGTTTCCCCGTACCGAGGCTAGGACCCGTCTTGCCACCGCGCTCCTCCACCTTCCGCGCCCTGCGCCACCACAACTACCGGCTCTGGGCGGGAGCCGACATCGTCTCCGTCACCGGCACCTGGATGCAGGTTTTGGGGGTGAACTGGCTCATCCTCACCATGACGGGGTCGGCCACCAGCGTGGGGCTGAGCCTGGTGATGCAGGCGCTGCCGACGCTGCTGCTGGGCATGTGGGGCGGCGCGCTGGCCGACCGGCTGCCGACCCGGCCCGTCGTCGTCGCCGCGCAGCTCGCGCAGGCCGCGCTGGCCGCCGTCCTGGCGCTGATCGCCTTCTCCGGCGCCGACTCCGTCGTGCCGATCTATGCGGTGGCGCTGGCGGGCGGCGTGGTCTCCGCGCTCGGCGGGCCCGCGCTCGGACGGTTCGGGGCCGAGGTGGTGCCACCGGCCGACCTGCCCAACGCCATGGCGCTCGGCTCGATCCTGAACTCCTCAGGACGCATCCTCGGCATGAGCCTGGCCGGCGTGCTGCTGCCGTTGACCGGCAACGGCGGGCTCTTCCTGCTCAACGCGGCCACCTTCTTCGTCGTGATCGCGGCCGTCGCGCTCATGCGGCGCGCGGAGTTCCACCGGCTCGCCGGCTCCGAGCGGCAGCCCGGCGCGGTCGCGGCCGGCCTGCGGTACGTGCTGCGCACCCCCTGGCTGCTGGTGGTGCTGGCGCTCTCGCTCGTGCTGGGCAGCCTCGGCCGCAACTACCAGGTCACCATGGCCGCCATGAGCGCGGGCCCGCTGGCGGCCGGCGCCGCCGGGTACGGCCTGCTGTCCAGCGTGTTCGCCGCCGGCACGGTCGTGGGCGGCTTCCTGGCCGCCGCCCGCCCGCACCTGACGATCCGGCTGCTGCTGATCACCGCGTTCCTGACCGGGGTCGCGCAGGCGCTGAGCGGCCTGATGCCCGCTCTGGGGACGTTCGCCGCGATGATGCTGCCGATCGCGGCGGGCGCGGTGATCATCGACACCACGGTCTCGGCGCGGGCGCAGCTCGACAGCCCCGACGAGATGCGCGGGCGGGTCATCGCCGCGCTGGGCATGGTGAGCGCGGGCGCGGGCGCGATCGGCGGGCCGCTGCTCGGCTGGCTGAGCGACGCGTTCGGGCCGCGCCTGTCGCTGGGCATCGGCGGCGTGTCGTGCGTGGCCGCGACGCTGCTCGCGGCGCTCGCGCTGGCCCGCCTGTCCGGCCGGACCGTCCGGCAGGCGGCCTTCCGTCCGCTCCTGGAGAACCGCCTGGAGAACCGGCTGGCCCCGGAACGGGCTTAGTCTCTTCACGTGCACAACACCAGATACGCCCCGAACGGCATGGTCTGCAGCGTCGACCACCTGGCCTCGGCCGCCGGGGTGGGCGCGCTGGACCGCGGCGGTTCGGCGGCCGACGCGGCGATCGCGGCCAACGCCGTGCTCGCCGTGGTCGCGCCGCACATGTGCGGGCTCGGCGGAGACCTGTTCGCGCTCGTCCACGACGGCACGGCCACCGGCACGGTCGCCGGCACAGTCACCGCGCTCAACGCCTCCGGCCGCGCCGGGTCCGGCGCCGACCCCGCCCGGCTGCGCGCCGAGGGGCACACCCGCATGCCGCACCTGCACGACGTCCGGTCCGTGCCGGTGCCCGGCTGCGTCGACGGGTGGCTCGCCCTGCACGCCAGGCACGGCCGGCTGCCCATGGCCGAGCTGCTGCGGCCCGCGATCGGGCTGGCCCGCGACGGCTTCCCCGCCTCCCCGCTGCTGGTCCCCGGCGCCCGTACGGCGGCCGCGCGGCCGGGCGGCGGCGACTTCGCCCCCGTCCGCCAGGCCGGCGACCGCGTCACCCGCCCCGGCGTGGCCCGCGCGCTCCAGGCGGTGGCCGACGGCGGCCGCGACGGCTTCTACCTCGGCGAGTTCGGACAGGGCCTGATCGAGCTCGGCGCGGGCGAGTACACCGCCGCCGACCTGGCCGCCCCCGGCGCCGACTGGGTCGAGCCGCTGCGGGTGCGCGCCTTCGGCCACGACGTCTGGTCGATGCCGCCCAACTCCCAGGGTTACCTGCTGCTGATGTCCCTGGCCGTCCTCGACGGGCTCGACCTGCCCGGCTCGCCCCGCCATCCGGCCTGGGCCCACCTGCTGGCCGAGGCCGCCAGGGCCGCCGGGCACGACCGGCTCGACCTGCTGCACGAAGACGCCAAAGACCTGCTCGACCCCGGCGAGATCGCCCGCCGCCGGGCCATGGTCGACCCGGTCAGGCGCAGCCGCCTGCGGGCCCCGTCCGCCGACGGTGACACGACGTACCTGTGCGCGGTCGACGGCGACGGCATGGGGGTGTCGCTGATCCAGTCGAACGCGTCCGGGTTCGGCGGCATGCTCTTCGAGCCGCGTACCGGGATCAACCTCCACAACCGTGGCATCGGTTTCTCGCTGCGTCCCGGCCACCCGGCCGAGTACGGCCCCGGCCGCCGTCCGCCGCACACCCTGGCCCCCGCGCTGATCACCCGTCCCGGCGGCGGGCTGCGCACGGTCGTGGGCACGATGGGCGGCGACGCCCAGCCGCAGATCCTGGCCCAGGTCATCACCCGCCTGCTGCATCACGGCGAGGAGCCCGGCCAGGCGCTCGCCGCGCCGCGCTGGCGGCTGGGCAGCGGCAACGGCAACGGCAACGGCTTCGACACCTGGGACGCCCCCGACGACGCCGTGCTCGACCTGGAGGAGGGCACGACCTGGGCCGACGGCCTGACCGCGCTCGGCCACCCGGTGCGCACGCTGCCGTACGGCGGCTCCTTCGGCCACGCCCACCTCATCGACGTGCGCCCCGACGGCATGCTGGCCGGCGCCGCCGACCCCCGCTCCCTGGTCGGCGCCGCGATCGGCCACTAGATGGACAAGGATGAGCTACCGGAGGCCCTAAGCCGGGCCAAGTCGTAGGATTCCGGTCCGTACGGTGGGTAGAGGGCGCAGTATGAGCGAACTACCTCCGGACCGATTCGGCATGGCCGACGAGCAGGACATCGAGGTCAGGGAGTGGACCGACGACCTCGGCCTGCACCACGAGGTCAAAGAGGACGACCCCCAGCACGAGGCCACGCTCGACGAACGGCTGCGCCAGGAATTGCCCGACCGCCCGCGCCGCGCCCCGCGCGAGGAGCACCGCCTGACCGAGCCCGACGAGGGCGCCCACCCCGACACCGAGGACGAGGCCATCGGCGTGGACTGGGACGCGGACCGGGAGGACCTGTCGGCCGAGGAGCGCGCCCTGCGCATCGACCCCGACGAGGACCTCACCTGACCCGCACAACCCTCGCACGGCTCACCTGGGCCCCGGAAGCCCCTCGCGGGCCTCACGTGAGGCGGCGCAGGGCGGGCAGCAGCGCGTGCAGGTCGTCGACGATCATGTCGGCGGCCTTCGCCTGCGGGCGCTCGGCGTGCAGGAAGCCCCACGGGCCGCGGCGCAGCAACGCCGTGCGCATGCCCGCACGGGCGGCGGGCAGCACGTCGTTGTCGAGCCGGTCGCCGACGTAGAGGATCTCGCCGGGCTCACGACCGGCCACCGAGGCCACCTTGGCGAAGAACTCGGGGGCGGGCTTGGACAACCCCCAGCCCTCGGAGGTGTGCACCGAATCGACCGGCAGGTCCATCGCCACCAGGGCGTCGAAGGCCCGGCGGGGCTGGTTGCCGGCGATGATCACCTGGAACCCGGCCGCGCGCAGCGCCGCCAGGGCCTCCCGGACATCGGGATAGAGGTCGTCGGCGTCGAAGTGGTTGCGCAGCCCGGCCGGGTCGTCGCGCTCCCAGGCGGCGATCTCCGCCTGCACGTCGAGACCGGGCCGGACGAGCTCGAACGCCTCACGGTGGGAACGGTCGAGCGCCGCCATGCCGCCGAGCGCGCCCATGAGCACGAACCTGCTGACCCCCAGCCGGTCGGCCCAGCGCGACCAGATGCGCGTCTCGTCGATCAGCGTCTCGCCGACGTCGAGCACGACGGCCTTGACGGCCTTGACCATCACTCCCCCTGTACGTCCGTGTGCGGCCCCGGGTTCAGGGCCGCAGCTTCTCCATCGCCTTGGCGATGCGTTTCTCCGACACCGGCGTGGGGGTGCCGAGGGTCTGGGCGAAGAAGCTGACCCGCAGCTCCTCGATCATCCAGCGGATCTCCGTCACGTCGGGGTCGCCCCGGCGGGCCGGGTGGAGGCTCGCCAGCAGGTCGTGGTAGTCGTCCTCGATCTTGTGCACGCGGTCCATCCACTCCTCGTCCCGCCAGGGCTCCTCCGGGAGCTTGGTGAGACGCCGCTCGATGGCCCGCAGGTAACGCAGGACGTCGGGCAGGCGGCGGGTGCCGGTGGCGGTGACGAAGCCCTTGAAGACGAGCTTGCCGAGCTGCTCGCGCACGTCGTCGGTCGAGGCGCTCGCGCGCAGGCCGTCGAGGCGGGTGCCCACGGCGTGCCAGACGCTCAGGATCTGCTCGACCTTGGCCAGCACGTCGGCCGCCGTGTCGTGCAGCTCGGCCCGGACGTGCTGGTGGAGGCGGTCGAAGCCGGCCGGGTCCCAGGCCGGGCCGCCGAGGTCGAGCATGAGCTTGTCGACGGCCGCGTTGACGACGTCGTCGAACAGCGCCACGGCGCCGCCGTGGGGGCTGCGCGACAGCGCCAGCTTGGCCTGGTTGGACAGGCCGCCGAGCAGCGACCTGGCCGGGTTGGTGACGTTGAGCAGGAGCAGCCGGCGGGTGCCGGGCCAGTGGGCGCGGCGCTGCTCGGCGGCCGTCTCGAAGATCTTGACGGAGACCGACTCGCCCGCGTCGACGAGCGCCGGGTAACCCTTCATCCGGCCCTGTTCGAACACCTTGGGCAGGGTGCCGAAGCTCCAGGTGCGCAGGCCGGTGCGCTCCAGGTCGTCGCCGGCCTCCGACAGGGTCTTGCGCAGGCGCGGCGCGAGCCGGCGCTTGAGCGCGTCGAGGTCTTTGTCCTCGGCCACCGTGCGCTTGCGCTCGTCGATCACCCGGTAGGTGATGCGCAGGTGGTCGGGCACCTGGTCGAGCTGCCAGGCCTCGCGCGGCACCCGGACGCCGGTGAGCCGCAGCAGCTCGCGCTCCACGGCCTCCAGCAGCGGCTCGCCGCCCTGCCTGACCCCGGTCAGCACCTGCCTGGCGTAGTTGGGGGCGGGCACGAAGTTGCGGCGCAGGTGTTTGGGCAGCGACCGGATCAGCGCGGTGATCAGGTCTTCGCGCAGGCCCGGGATCTGCCAGTCGAAGCCGTCGGAGTTGACCTGGTTGAGCACCTGCAACGGCACGTGGACGGTGACGCCGTCGGCGTTGGCGCCCGGCTCGAACTGGTAGGTCAGCTTCATCCGCTGACCGAGCTGCCTCCAGGTGTCGGGATAGTCGCGGGCGCTGATGTCGGCGCCCTCGTTGACCAGCATCTCCGGCGAGAACGTGAGCAACTCGGGCTGCTCGCGCCCGGCCTTCTTCCACCAGGAGTCGAAGTGCCTGGCCGAGACGACGTCGGCCGGGACGCGCTGGTCGTAGAAGTCGTACAGGACCTCCTCGTCGACCATGATGTCGCGGCGGCGGGCCCGGTTCTCCAGCTCCTCGACCTCTTCGAGCAGCCGGCGGTTGTCCTTGAGGAAGCGGTGGTGGGTGTCCCAGTCGCCCTCGACCAGGGCGTGCCGGATGAACAGCTCGCGCGACAGGTCGGGGTCGATGCGGCCGTAGTTGACCTTGCGGCCGACCACGAGCGGCACGCCGTACAGGGTGACCTTCTCCAGGGCGATCACCGCGCCCTGGTTCTTCTCCCAGTGGGGCTCGGAGTAGGTGCGCTTGACCAGGTGCTGGGCGAGCGGCTCGACCCAGTCGGGCTCGATCTTGGCGTTGACCCGGGCCCACAGCCGCGAGGTCTCGACCAGCTCGGCCGACATCACCCACTGCGGCTGCTTCTTGGCCAGGGCCGAGCCGGGGAAGATCGCGAAGCGGGCGTTGCGCGCGCCGATGTACTCCTGCATCGGCCGCCGCCCGTCGGCGGCGCGCTGCTTGTCCATGACGTCCTTGACGCCGATGTGCGACAGCAGCCCGACCAGCAGCGACACGTGCACCTGGTAGGGGTCGGCGGGCACGCTGCCGGGCTGGGCGCCGAGCGCCTGGCGGACCTGGCTGTAGATGTCCTGCCACTCGCGGACCCGCAGGTAGTTGAGGAACTCGGCCTTGCACAGCCGCCGGAACGCGCTGGAGGACAGCTCCTTCTGCTTGTCGCGCAGGTAGTTCCACAGGTTGAGGTAGGTCAGGAAGTCGGACTCGGGGTCGGCGAAGCGCCGGTGCTTCTCGTCGGCCTGCTGCTGCTTGTCGGACGGCCGCTCGCGCGGGTCCTGGATGGACAGGGCGGAGGCGATCACCATGACCTCGCGCAGGCAGCCGTTCTTCTCGGCCTCCAGCACCATGCGGCCGAGGCGCGGGTCGACCGGCAGGCTCGCCAGCTTGCGGCCGATTCCGGTGAGCTTGCCCTGGGCGTCGAACGCGCCCAGCTCGTGGAGCAGGTTGACGCCGTCCTTGACCTGCCGGCGGTCGGGCGGCTCGACGAACGGGAACGCCTCGATGTCGCCCAGCCCGATCGAGGTCATCTGCAGGATGACCGAGGCCAGGTTGGTGCGCAGGATCTCGGGGTCGGTGAACTCCGGCCGGGAGAGGAAGTCCTCCTCCTCGTAGAGCCGGATGCAGATGCCGTCGGAGGTGCGGCCCGAGCGGCCCTTGCGCTGGTTGGCGCTGGCCTGCGAGATGGGCTCGATGGGCAGGCGCTGGACCTTGGTGCGGTGGCTGTAGCGGGAGATGCGGGCGAAACCCGGATCGACCACGTATTTGATGCCGGGCACGGTCAGCGAGGTCTCGGCCACGTTGGTGGCCAGCACGATCCGGCGGCCGGTGTGGCGCTGGAAGACGCGGTGCTGCTCGGCGGCGCTCAGCCGGGCGTAGAGCGGCAGGATCTCGGTGTTGCGGAAGTCGGCCTTGGACAGGGCGTCGGCGGCGTCGCGGATCTCCCGCTCGCCGGACAGGAAGACCAGGATGTCGCCCGGCCCCTCGGTGACCAGCTCGCGGCAGGCGTCGACGATGCCGCCGGTCTGGTCGTCGTCCTCCGCCAGCGGGCGGTAGCGGACCTCGACCGGGTAGGTGCGGCCGGAGACCTCGATGATCGGCGCGTCGCCGAAGTGGCGGGAGAAGCGCTCGGGGTCGATGGTGGCGCTGGTGATGACGACCTTGAGGTCGGGGCGCTGCGGGAGGAGCTGTTTGAGGTAGCCGAGGATGAAGTCGATGTTGAGGCTGCGCTCGTGGGCCTCGTCGATGATCAGGGTGTCGTACTGGTCGAGCATGCGGTCGTTCTGCAGCTCGGCCAGCAGGATGCCGTCGGTCATCAGCTTGACCAGCGTGCGGTCGCTCGCCTGGTCGGTGAAGCGCACCTTGTAGCCGACGACCTCGCCGAGCTCGGTGCCGAGCTCCTCGGCGACGCGCTCGGCGACGGTGCGGGCGGCGATGCGGCGCGGCTGGGTGTGGCCGATCAGCCCGCGCACGCCGCGCCCGAGCTCAAGGCAGATCTTGGGGATCTGGGTGGTCTTGCCGGAGCCCGTCTCGCCCGCGATGATCACGACCTGGTGGTCGCGGATGGCGGCCAGGATGTCGTCCTTGCGCTGGGAGACCGGCAGGTTCTCCGGGTAGCGGACCTGCGGCACGGCCTCGCGGCGGCGCGCCAGCCGCTGCTCGGCGCGCTCGACGTCGGCGAGGATCTCGGTGACGATCTTGTCCCGGGCGTCGCGGGAGCGGACCCGGCGCATGCCGTCGAGCCTGCGCCGCAGCCGCCGCTGGTCGCGCGGCATGAGCTCGGGCAGGCGGGACTGGAGGTCGGCGAGCGGAGAGGACAACGAAGGCGTTCCCATACTGCTTTCAGGATATTTGAGCCCCGTGGCCCCGGAGCCAACGGCCCATGGTGCCCGACGAGACCCGCCCCCCGCATCCCAATATCGCGCCGGGGTCGCGGCCGCGCTCCCCGGCCGCGCCGGGACGGCGGCCGCGGCCCCCCTACCGCGCCGGCCGGATGGTGGCGGCGTGGCGGGCGGCGCCGATGATGCCGGCCTCGTTCTGCAGGGCGGCGGGCACCACGGGGGTGTCGATGGTGACGTGCGGCAGGAACTTGTCGGCCTTCTTGCTCACGCCCCCGCCGATCACGATCAGCCCCGGCGAGAACAGCATCTCCACGTGCCTGAGGTACTCCTCGACCCGCTCGGCCCACTTCTCCCAGCTCAGGTCGTGCTCCTCGCGGGCCCGCGCCGACGCGCGATCCTCGGCGTCCTTGCCGCGCAGCTCCAGGTGGCCGAGTTCGGTGTTGCAGACGAGTGTGCCGTCGGCGAACAGGGCGCTGCCGATGCCGGTGCCGAAGGTCAGGATCAGCACCGTGCCCTTCTGGTCGCGGCCCCTGCCGAAGGTCATCTCGGCGATGCCGGCGGCGTCGGCGTCGTTGAGCACCGTCGCCCCGCCGAAGAGCGCGGCGGCGTCGACGCCGATCCACGAGTGGTGGACGTTGGCCGCCGTCTGCACGACCCCGTCGACGACGACGCCGGGGAAGGTGACGCCGACCGGGCCGTCCCAGTCGAAATGCTTGACTATCTCGGCCACCACCTCGGCCACCCCCTCGGGCTTGGCCGGCTGGGGCGTGGCGATGCGCAACCGCTCCTGGACGAGCTCTCCGGCCTCGGTGTCGACCGGGGCGCCCTTGATTCCCGAACCGCCGATGTCGATGCCCAACACGTTCATGACTCTCCTTCTCCCCCGCCCTGGACGGGAAAACTCGCCCGCCGGTATTTCCGGCCCCGCTGAACCCGCTCCGCGTCCGCCGCGTATCTCGCGTCACAAGCGCTCACTAGGAGGCACGGATGCGGCTCCGCATCATCACGCTCTGCGCTGTCGCCGTCGTGGCGGGGACGACCCTCACCGCCCCCGCGCAGGCGACCACCAGGACCCGTTTCGACGTCATCAACCTTGTGTCGGACGTCAAGGGCAAGGCCCCGGTCACCGACCCCAAGGTCGTCAACCCGTGGGGCCTGGCCATGGGCAAGACCTTGTGGGTCTCCAACGCCGGCACCGGCACCGCCACCGTCTACTCCGGCACGGGCCGTAAGGAGAAGACGGAGGTGTGGATCCCGGGCGGCTCCCCGACCGGCCAGGTGTTCAACCCGGGTGACGGCTTCACCGTGAAGGGGCGACCGGCCACGTTCATCTTCTGCAGCCCGAGCGGCGCGATCACCGGCTGGAACGCCGAGGCCGACCCGGCCAACGCCGTGATCGCCGCGTTCACCCGCGGCGCCGACTACAAGGGCCTGGAGCTCGTACGGACCAACGAGGGCGAGTTCCTGCTGGCCGCCGACTTCGCCCACGGCCGGGTGCACGCCTTCGACGAGAACTTCCGGCGCATCCGCCTGGCCGGCTGGCAGTTCCAGGACTCGCGGGTGCCGCGCGGCTACAACGCCTACAACGTGGCCGTGGTCAACGGCAGCGTCTGGGTGGCGTACGCGCTGCGCGACCGTACCACCGGCAAGCCCGTCTTCGGCGCCGGCAAGGGCTTCGTGAGCCGCTTCAACGCCGACGGCCGTCTGACCGGGCGCATCTCCAGGGTCGGGCTCGACGCCCCCTGGGCCATGACCGCCGCGCCGCGCGGCTGGGGCCAGTACGCGGGCGCCCTGCTGGTCGGCAACTTCGGCGACGGCACCGTGCACGCCTACAAGGGCGACCGCCACCTGGGCGCGATCACCACGTCCGGCGGCCGGCCCGTCAAGCTCCCCGGCCTGTGGGACCTCGAACCGGGCACCGCGGCCACCGGCGGCGTGAACACGCTGTGGTTCTCGGCCGGCATCGAGGGCGCCAAGCACGGCCTGATCGGCGTGATCGCCCCCGCCGGCACGAAGCCGACCTCCACGGCCGCCGCCCCCGCGAGCACGCCGGCGCCCACCCGCTCCGCCGCCCCCAAGACGAAGTCGCCCTACGGCGGCAGTGGCGGCTACTGAGCGCAGCCACGACCGGGGCCACGGAACGTTTCCGGCGCGGCCGGCGCGGGCCGCGCCGGAAACCCGGATTCCCGGAAAACCTGCGAACCACATATGGACACGGAATGCGACGGAGCAGATACTCAACGTGTCAACACCCTCATCCCTGCTCTCACGTCGCCCCCTTAAGCACCGCATGAGCCGGCGTGTCGTGTGCTGCCCGGAAACCGTGCCTGTCAGGGAACAGGACAAGGAGAGACCATGTCCGTCAAGAAGTCTCTGTTCCTTTCCGTCATCGCCCTCGCCACCGCGGCCTGCGTGACGGCCACCGTCGTGGCCCTCCAGGCGTCCAGTCCCGTGTCGGCGGCCACGCGCGCCGCGCTGCCGCCCGGCTACCAGCTCGTCACCCTGCCCAACGCCAACGTCCCCAACTTCCAGCGCCGCACCGTCTACTGCCCGGGCTCCAAGCACGTGCTCGGCGGCGGCGGCGAGGCCCGCGGCAACGGCGCGATCCTGGTGGGGTCGTTCCCCACCGATGACGCCCGCGGCTGGATCGCCCTCGGCCGCCAGATCGGTTACAACGACGTCGGCATCAGCGTGTTCGCCATCTGCGCCGACTGACCCGCCCGCCGGCCCCGCCCGCTCTCCCGCGGGCGGGGCCGGCGCACGTCCGGCCTCAGAGCCCGTCGAGGACGGCCGCCAGGTCGGCGACGGTGCGGTAGTGGACGCCCGTCATGCCGAGCGCCCTGGCGGCCTCTACGTTCGGCAGCCGGTCGTCGACGAACAGGCAGCGCGCGGGGTCGGCCCCGGCGCGTTCGGCGGCGATCTCGTAGATGCGCGGGTCGGGTTTGATCACGCCGACCCTGGCGCTGCTGACCAGGTCGTCGGCGAAGTACGTGAGCCCCAGCCGGTCGAGATGCTCCTCCACGGTGTCCATGGCGTTGGTCACGATGACCACCGGCACGTGCTGCTGCGCCTTGGCCAGCAGCTCCCTGACCTCCTCGTCCACCCGGAACGGCACCGCCCCGAACTCGGCCACCGCCCGGCGGGCCCGCTCGTCGCCGCCGAGGGCGACCGCCACCGCCTCCAGCCATTCGCGCTCGCTGATCCGGCCCAGGATGGCCGGCTCGATCAGCTCGGGGGCGAAGGCCGTGGCCATGAGCGGCAGGGCGTACCGGGCCTCGATCTCGGCCTGGACGGTGTGGTCGAAGAGGCGGAGCACGCCATCAAGATCGGTGAGAACCGCATCAAAGGGGATCACAGCCATCATTGTGCCGTGAAGTACCGCATCCGCTGGTCCGAGAAGGTTTCGCGTGCCACCAAAGCCCCGGGGCGACCGGCGGCACTACCATCTCCGAGACGGTATTCGGTATCGGAACGGTAGGGCATGGACGATCACCAGCTGCCACCTGAGCTGTGCCAGCTGTTCGCCGACGGCGGCAGGGGGCGCAGACTGCCCCCGGGCCTGCCCGCGGGCGACGTGGTCTGGCCCGACCCCGCCTACACCCGGCAGGTCGTGGCGGCCCGGCCGGCGTTCTGGATGAGCGACGAGCACGCCGCCGGCGAGGACTGGTCGTTCATGCGGGTCTGGCACGCGCACAGCGGCCTGTGGCCGGTGCTGCTCGACGAGTCGGCCCAGCCGTGGGCGATCGGGCAGATCGTGCCCGACGACCCGATGCTGATCGGCCACTTCACCGCCGAGGGGTTCATGACCGAGGTCTGGCAGGAGTGGGTCTCGCAGATGCCGCGCGACGCGCTGGCGGAGTTAGAGCCGTACGGGGCGCTCTGCCCGGGGCTGGCGCCGCCGGGAGTGCCCCGCGCCGACCCCGGCGACGTGGCCGACTGGCTGGCCCGCGAGCTCGCCCCCAAGGGCATGCCGCTCGGGCTGGTCGCGGCCGGCCGGGGGGCCGACGCGCTGGCGGTCATGGGCTGGCAGGGCGCGCTGCACCACAACGAGTGGATGGTGCCGATGGCGGCCGTGGTGCGCAGCTGGGAGGACCGGTTCGGGGCCCGCGTGGTGAGCGTCGGGTTCAACACCCTCGACCTCAGCGTGGCCGCGCCGCCGGCCGACCCCGAGCACGCCCTCCACGTCGCCGCCGAGCACTGGGCGTTCTGCCCCGACAACGTCGTGCAGGGACCGGGCGACCTCCAGGGGTACGCCGACCAGATCATCGGGCAACACGCCTGGTCGTTCTGGTGGGACTGAATCCCCGGCTTTTACGCTACTTTTAACCGCGACAGGGAGGGCTCGGTCACAGCATGTCACGGGGAGATCTCACTCCGGAGCTACTGCATTCCTCGTCCTGGACGGACCGGCTGGTGCAGTCGGCCGGCATCCCCGTCCACGACGTGCCGCTGGTGTCGGTGGGCGGCGGGCTCGGCTCGTTCACGCTGGTCGACGTGCTGCGCATCAGAGGGGTGCCGATCCCGGCCATGCGGGTGCTCTCCACCAGCGACACCCCCTGGCAGACGTGGGAGTACCTGACCCGCGTCTCGCAGCTGCCCGCGCACGAGCGCATCCGGTCCGACGCGGGGGCGCGTCCCGACAACATCTGGGGCTTCCCCTCCTACGCGGTGCAGGAGGCCTGGCAGGACGGCTCGCTCAAGCCGATCCTCCAGGTGCTCGCCGAGCCGCTGTTCACCGACTTCTACAGCCCGCGCGCGGGGCTGGTCACGCAGAGCGTGCGGCGTGAGGCCGACCGCATCGGCTACTGGCACATGCTGGCCAAGGGCCAGGTGCGCATGGTCAGGAAGCGGCTGGGCGGCGGGTACTTCACCGTGCTGACGCCGCCGCCGGGCACCTCGCCGACCAAGCGGGTGGTGCTGCGCTCCCAGTACGTGCACCTGGCCGTCGGCTACCCGGGGCTGAAGTTCCTCGACGACCTCCAGGAGTTCCGGCAGGCGCAGGGCGAGCGTTACCGGGTGGTCAACGCCTACGAGCCGCACGAGCACGTCTACGACCAGCTGCGCAAGCGGCCCGGGGTGGTGGTCGTGCGCGGCGCCGGGATCGTGGCCTCCCGGGTGCTCCAGCGCCTGATGGACGACCGCGAGCGGTACGGCCTGCACACCCAGATCGTCCACCTGTTCCGCACGTACGTGGCCGGTCCGCACGGCCCGAGCGTGTTCATGCGGCGCAAGGGCGGCGACGGCTGGGCCTACCAGGCGTTCACGATGCCCAAGTCGGCCTTCGGCGGCCAGCTCAAGGCCCGGTTCAGGAAGGCCACGCCCGAGCAGCGCGCCCTGATCTCCAAGGCGCTGGCCGGCACCACCACCCCGAAGCTGGCCCGCTGGCAGGAGCAGATGCGCAGGGGCCGGCAGGGCAACTGGTACCACCCCACGCAGGCCGTCGTCGACCGCATCGAACGGGCCCCCGACGGCCGCCTGGTCACCCACACCCGCAGCGTCAACGCCGCCGCCATGCAGTACGTGTCCGACTTCATCATCGACTGCACCGGCCTGGAGGCCGACATGCCGGAGCACCGCGTCCTCGACGACCTGCTGCGGCACGGCGGCGCCCGGCCCAACAAGGCCGGCCGGCTGAGCGTGGGCCAGAACTTCGAGGTGCTCGGCGCCGAGAGCGAGGGCGGCGTCCTGTACGCCTCCGGCGCCGCCACGGCCGGCAACCACTTCCTGGCCGTGGACAGCTTCCTCGGCATGCAGACCGCCGCGCTCGACATCGCCGCCGACCTGACCAGGCGCGGGTTCTGCAAGGGGCTCGGGCCGGTGCGGTCCACGGCCCAGTGGCTGCGGTGGGCGGGAAACAGGAGGCTCGCTTGATCCCGACGCTGGCCGGGCGGCTGCAGACCCGGCTGTTCACGCTGGCCACCGTGGGGGCGGCGCTGACCGCGCTGATCACCCTGGTGCTGCCGATGTCCTTCCGGGACGCCTTCCTCGTGCTGCTGGCCGTCGCCGTCGTGGGCGCCGGGTGGGAGCTGCTGTACCACCTGCTCATGCAGTTCCGCTGGGACAAGGACTGGCCGACGCTGTTCGGGCTGGTCACGGCCGTGCCCGAGGGGCTGCTGATGTGGGTGCTGGTGGACGGCGGGCTCGTCCCCGGCGTCGCCGGCCCGGTCAGGGCGTGGGCGTTCGCGGTGATGTTCGCCTTCGTCTGGCTCGGCCAGTGGTTGTTCGTGAACGGGCCGATGCGGGTGTTGTTCGTCGAATGGCGGCTGCGCGGCGGCCGCCTGCTCTGATCTCGGATCTGCTCACGGTTCTGCTTACGGAGGGGCAATGGGGGGCGTCGAGCTGGCTCGACCGCTGTACTTCTGGCTCGGTTTCCTGGCCACGGTGGCCGGGGTCGTGCTGCATCTGCCGATGTACCTGCACGGCGCCGACATGCACTACCGCCTGGCGGGCATGCCGATGGACCTGCCGATGACCATCGGCATGGCGCTGATCGTGGCGGGGCTGGCGGTCACCGCGTACGGGCTGATCCCGCCCGGCGCGCTGACGGCCAGACCGGCCGCCGAGGTACGCGTCCGCGCGCTGGACGACGCGCGCATGCGGCCGGCGCACATCGGGCTGATCGTGGTCATGTCGGTCGCGGTGATCATCGACGCCATGAAGCCGATCACGCTCGGTTTCGTCGCGCCCGGCATGGCCAAGGAGTACGGCCTGAAGTCCGCGCTCAACCCGGCCGGCGAGCTGCCCGTGGCGCTGCTGCCGCTGGCCGGGCTCACCGGGACGGTGCTCGGCTCGCTGCTGTGGGGCTGGATGGGCGACAAGATCGGGCGCAAGCCGTCGATCCTGTTCGCCGGGGTGCTGTTCATCGGCACCGCGATCTGCGGCGTCATGCCGGACTTCGAGTGGAACCTGGCCATGTGCGTGGCCATGGGGCTGGGCGCGGGCGGCATGTTGCCGATCACGTTCTCACTGCTGGCCGAGACGATCCCGCCGCGGCACAAGGGCTGGGTGATGGTGCTCATCGGCGGCAACCTGGCGGTCGCCTACCTGGCGGCCAGCTGGTTGTCGGCGTCGCTGGCGCCGACGTTCTCCTGGCGGGTGCTGTGGCTGGTCGGGCTGCCGACCGGCGTGTTCCTCATCCTGCTCAACCGGTTCATCCCCGAGTCGCCGCGCTTCCTGCTCGCGCACGGCCGCGACGCCGAGGCCCGCGCGGTCCTGGCCAGGTACGGCGCGGCCGCCACCACCGAGGAGGCCACCGCCGGCGTCGAGCGGGTGGAGGACGAGCACGCGGGCGGCTACTCGCGGCTGTTCCGCCGTCCGTTCACCGGGCTGACGGTGGCCGTCGTGGTGCTCGGGCTGAGCATCGGCCTGGTCACCTACGGCTTCCAGCTGTGGATCCCGTCCAACCTGCAGAAGCTGGGCCTGGACCAGCAGACGGCCGACCGGGCGCTGCGCGACTCGACGCTGCTGGGCCTGCCGCTGATCTTCGTCTCGGCCGCCATGTACGGCCTGTGGAGCGCGAAGAAGACGATCGTCACGCTGTCGGCGCTGGTCGGCGTGGCGCTGGCGGTGCTGGCCTTCTCCGGCGAGACGCTGGCGCACGACCGTACCTGGCTGTACCTGCTGCTGGCCGGGCCGATCGTGGGGACGGCGACGATCGCCGCGGTGCTGGCCGCCTACAGCTCGGAGATCTACCCGACCCGGGTGCGCTCGCGCGGCTCCGGGCTGTCGGCGGGGATGGGCAAGGCCGGCGGCGTGGCCGTGACCGCCGTGCTCGTGGCCGGGGCGGCGGCGCCGTCGATCGGCACGACCGCGCTGCTCGGGGCGGTCCCGCTCATCCTGGCGGTGGTGGCGGTGCTGGCGTTCGGGGTCGAGCCGGCGAAGGGCGCGGCCGGCGACCCGGCCACGCCCGCCGCCGCCTCGACAGGGGCCTGAGGGCGCCCCGGCGTTCACCGGGGCCTGACGCCCAGGGCATCCGGGCGTTCACGGGACGCGCGCCACGGCGCCGTACGTGCCCGACGAGCTCGGCCGGCCGGAGCAGGCGGCGCCGTGGTCGTCGGGCCGCCACTCCGGGACCCACACCAGCCCAGGATCGACCAGCACCAGCCCGTCGAGCAGCGCCGCCACCTCCTGCCTGCCGCGGATCGCGTGGCCGGGCAGCGTCATCGCCAGCAGGTCCCGGACCGCCGGCAGCAGCTCGCCCGGCACGCCGTCGAAGGTCGTCTGCAGCAGCGACAGGTAGCTGCCGTCGGACGCCGCCAGGCGGACCCGCTCGATCACGTAGTGGACGTACTCGTCGTCGGCCAGGCTGTGGGTGGACAGCAGCAGCGCGGCCACGGGACGGTCCCAGTCGAGGAAGGCGCGCACCACCCGGTCGCCGAGGATCGCGTCGATCTCGCGCACGTCGCCCTCGACCACGCGGACCAGATCGGTGCCCGGCTCGATGGTGGCCCGCGCGCCGGCCAGCACCATCGGGTCGTTCTCCACGTAGACCACCCGGGCGGGCACGCCTCCGGAGCCGCCGTGGCAGCCCGCGGCCACGTCGTGCAACCGGCCGCCCGGAGGCAGGCCGCTGGGCACGCCGCTGCCCACGACGACGAACTGGTCCACGCCTTCGGCCGCCAGATGCCGGACCACGCGCACCAGGAACTGCAGCACGGCCCGCGCGGCGGTGGTCGTCACGGACGCGGCCTGGTCATATCGGCGTACCAGATCGCGGTCGGCCGAGAAGTTGTTCTTCCCGCCCGCGGCCGCGTCGAGCACCCGGGTGGTCATGGCTCGGGTCATCTCCAGCTTCGCCAAGTTACGGATGGCACGCTGACGCATTGAGTGTTGCCCCTTTCCCCTCGCCCACTATCTCGGGAAAAGCCGGTCCTTTCGGACCCCACTCGATGACCCAGACCTTATGATCCTCGTTGCGCGCCGGAAGACAACAGGAAAAGCATGAATTCTGCGGAAATATGCCTTACCTGAATGGCGGCGGCCGGAGATCATTTCGCTGTCGAGCGCGACAGGCGTTCGCGGTGGGACTCCAGCACCTCGTACGTCTCCTCGCGGGTGGTGGTCGTCACCGACAGCTTCGTGAACGCCTGGTGGTAGGTCTCGACCGCGGCGGCGTCGGTGATCAGCTCGTCGGCCTCGACGCCGTGGGCGCAGGCGACGTCGGGCTCGAACGCCTCGGCGAAGCGCCACAGCGTGAACGGGCCGGTGCGGGGCACGTACGCCGGGTCGTCGATCGGCACGACGTGCAGCGAGACGTTGGGCCGCTTGGCGTGGTCGAGCAGCAGGTCGAGCTGGCGGAGCTGGGCGTGCGGGCCGACGATCGAGCGCAGCAGCACGGCCTCGTCGATCACCGCCCACAACACCGTGTCACCGGCCCCGGCCAGCGCCTCCTGGCGGGCCATGACCAGCGCCAGGGCCTCCTCCACCGACGACTGCCCGAGCGTGGCCGGCCCGGCCACGGTGATCGCGGCCCGCGCGTAGTCCTCGGTCTGCAACATCGGCGGGACGAACTGGGGATGGTACGTGCGGATCACCGTGGCCCGCTGCTCCAGCGCGTAGGCCGTGGCCAGCCAGACGGGCACCGACTGGGCGTCGTACCAGGCGGCCTCGCGCTCGCCCCTGGCCAGCGAGAGCACGTACTCGCGGACGGGCGGGGCGGTGACGCCGTAGAGGCCGAGCAGGCGCTCGACCGTGATCGGCGTGGGCGCGAGACGGCCCTCCTCGATCGCGGGGATCGCGGCGGCGCCCTTGCCGAGCGAGCCCTCGACCTGCTCGACCGAGAGCCGCACGCCCATGCGCAGGCCGTGCAGCCGCTTGCCGAGCGCGCGGCGCTGTGAGTCGTTGAGCGGCGTGGCGGCCTCGGGGATCTCGGCCGCCGGCTCCGGCTCGCCCGGCAGCCCCTCGGCCCGGCGCGCCAGCTCCACCACGCCGCGCAGGACGGCCAGCGACCCCTCCGACAACCCGGAGGCCGACAGGCCGATCGCGGCCGCCCGCAGCTGCAGGTCCTCGACCGCGCCGGACTCGTAGTGCTCGTCGCCCACCAGCCAGCCCACGCTCACCTGGAGGCAGGCGGCCAGCGCCCGCAGCACCTGGAGGGTGGGGTTGGTCTGCTTGCCGGTGCGCAGCTGGCTGACGTAGGCGCGCGTGATGGGTATGCCCGCCTCGGTGAGGGCGGAGGCGACCTGGGCGCCCGTGAAGCCGCGCTTGGTCAGCGCGAGATCGAGCCGTTCGGCGAAGTTCGCCACGGCGCACCTCCTACCGCCCGTGAACTTTTCCCAGCCTAAGGTACGAGACCCCCACTGTCCCCTGCCACGCGGGCCAGCTCTGCCCGGCGGGTAGGTATCAACTTATTCGCAAAGTGTGAGTTGACATAGCCCCTCTTTCCAGCACAGTATCGGAGCGCGTGGTAACTGTGGCTTAACAGCCCGGACGATTCGCGAGAGTCTCCGGCAAGGAGGTGGCCGGACGTGACCATGGACTCCCTCGACGGCTCACGCTTCCTGGAGGATCCGGTCTCCCGGGGGCAGCAGCAGGTCGTCCGGCGCATCTGCGCGCGGGTCGCCGGCCCGCTGACGAGCCGCGACGTCCAGGTCGCCGAGCTGCCGCTGGGCGGGGTCGAGATCTGGCTGGACAGCCCCCGTCACCGCTGGCGTCTGCACCACCGCATGGCCCGCGAGCTGCGGCTGGCCGGCTGGCACACCGAGCCGGGACCCGACCGGCTGCTGCTGCTCGGCTGGAGCGCGGTCTGCCTGGGCCACCGCGCCAGGATGCTGGGCGCGGCCCTTTCCGGGCGGCTGGCCCACTTCGACCGCACGTCGTTCGCGGCCGTCATGATCGCCACCCGGCTGCGGCACGAAGGGCTGTCCGCCGCCGAGCTGCCCGCCGCGGTGGTCGAGCGCTGCCGCGACGCGCTGCGCTGGCCCGCCCGGCTGGCCGACCTCGACGGGCTCGAACGCCGGTCGTCGCTGGAACCCATCAGGCTCAGGCTGGCCCAGGTGGCCGGGCTGGAGTCGACGGTGAGCCGGCGCTGCGCCGAGCACCTCGCGCTGGCCGCCAGGGTCGCGCGCACGGTGGCCGGCACCGCGCCGCCCGCCCGCTCGCGCGCCTCGGGCCCGCGCGCGGGGCTGACCGAGCGCATGGTCTGCGTCAGCGTGCCCAACAGGGCCGCCGCCGCGCTCGACCCGGAGACGGCGCGATGACGCCGCTCCCCCTCCCCCGCCGGGCCTCGCCGCCGGCACGGCCGCGCGCGGCGCGGGCGGTGCGGGCGGGCCGGTGGGCGGCGAG
>NZ_JBSFGJ010000034.1:0-43504 GCF_053596515.1 Nonomuraea sp. NPDC001684 | reverse complement strand
GCTCCCGGTAGACGACCGGGTTGATAGGCCGGAGGTGGAAGCACGGTAACGTGTGGAGCTGACCGGTACTAATAGGCCGAGGACTTGACCACAAATTTTCTTGCTCGCGTCCACTAGGCAATTCTGAGACAGCAAACGGCGTTGTTCGTTTGACAGTTTCATAGGGTTACGGCGGTTATGGCGGGAAGGAAACACCCGGTTACATTCCGAACCCGGAAGTTAAGCTTCTCTGCGCCGATGGTACTGCACTCGGGAGGGTGTGGGAGAGTAGGTCACCGCCGGACAATCTTTGGGAAGGGCTCCGACTTCGGTCGGGGCCCTTTCTGCATTTCCGGGGGTATTTCCTTGTGTCGGGTGCTGGGGGTGGGCACCGGCTCAGGGGACAGGCTGATGGCGGGCCTCGGCGGACCGGTGGGACGGTAAATCGGCTTGCGGCTGGAGGGTGCGCTGTTCTGAGGCGCGGTACGGCTTTCGGCGGGTCCTAGTGGGTTCTGCTTCTGGTCAGTCCGAGCCGGCCCGTTTTGGAGACTGAGGGCTCGTGTCCCGCCCCGCTTCGAAGGAGGCTGAGGGGGCGTATCCGGCGCCGCCTCGCAGGAGACCCGTGAGGCTCGTCTCCGGCCCCTGAGCTGACGTTCCTCAAGCGCCGTCCTTGGGGGCGGCCCTACGCCTCCGCTGAGTGCCGGCCGTCAACCGCCTGCGCGCGGTGGCGCTGATCCCGCGACCGCAGACAGACTTCAGGTGTCGTCAGCCCGCACGCCCAGCACATCTCCGCGTTTCAGACCGGTCCCCGCCTACGTAGAGCCGATGGGGACTGGGCGGAGGTAGTGAGGCGAGTGTGGGTGCGTCATGCCCTCCACCTGATGTATCTCCGGCATACGCCAGGCATGCCCCGGACTGTCACCGCGTCCCAGGCTTCCCCGGGCTCTCGGGATCTCTCAGCCTCCTGGTCAGGCGCCCGGCCAGGAGGCTGGCTGGCCTTGATGCGCCGTCGATTCATGGAGTGGCGCTGGGTGGCCCTGCTGGTGGGAGCAGTGGGTTGGGGCGCCCCGGATCGTTCTCCCCAGCAGAGTCACTCACAGGCCCACCAACCGCGCCTCACACGCACCCCGCCACCTGACGCGGTGCAAGGCTGGGGTGTGGTTGTGAAGGTGGGAGACGGGAGAAGGGCCTCACGCTGGGTGCGTGGGGCCCTTCTGTTGTTGGGGGTCAGGATTTGGTGTTGACGTAGGTGACGGCGTATCTGGTGGCTACGGAGGTCCAGGGGACGGTGATCACTACGCCGTTGCGTTCGAAGACGCGGGCCTTTTCGGCCTCGGTGCCGTACTTCTGGGGGAGGGTGGCCAGTTCGGTGGCTTTGCCGGTGGCGGCGTCCAGGCGGATGAGGCGGGGGGCCAGGTCGCGGCGGTCGCCGGTTTCGACGGCCAGCAGGCCCTGGTCGTCGGCGCGGACGTAGGTGAGGATCGTGTCATGGGTGCCGGACGATTCCCACAGCTGCTTGCCGGTCTTCAGGTCGTAGGCGAGGGCCTTGTTGCGGGAGCGCATGCTCTGCGGGACGTTCTCCGGGAACGTGGCCAGGTAGAGGCGGTCGCCGTGGATGGTGTAGCGGTGTTGTTCGAACAGGCCGTTGACCATGGCCACGGTGTTCATGGCGAGCATGTCCACCTCGGGGGTCTTGAACTCGGTCACCTTGGTCGCGGCGTCGGAGTAGACCGTGAAGTTGTTCTGGCCGCCGGACTCGCTGCGGATGATGGCAGGAGAGGCTGACAGAAGGCTGGTCATGAGGCTGAGCTCGCCCAGCGTGGCCTGCTTGGTGATCTTGCCGGTCTTCGGGTCGAGGTACTGGAGGCGGGTGCCGCCTCTGAAGGTGCAGTCGAGGATGACGGCGACCCGGGTGGGGGCGGTGTTGATGTCCTTGATGTGGCAGCCGTCGTCGGGGGACGCGGCGGCGCTCCACATTTTGTGGCCGTCGGAGAGGCGGTAGGCGACCACCGCGTCGTCCAGCTCGGTGACGGCCACGCCGTCGGCGCTCATGATGCGGGGGACGTTGATGGAGTTGGCGAGGGTGGACTTCTCGGCCGGGATCTTGATCTTCCAGGTGAGCTTGCCCGTGGTGGCGTCGATGCCGGCCAGGTGGTCGCACGAGTTGCTGCTGCCGTACGCGATGGCGGCCTTGCCGCCGGACAGGTCCGGGGTGGCGCCGCAGAGCTGGGCGCCCGGCGAGGGGATGCCCCAGGAACGCTTTCCGGACGCCAGGTCGTAGGCGAGGACGCCGTCCTTCTGGGCGCGGATGACGACCTTGTCGGTCAGCCAGCTGCCGAAGGCCAGGGCGGTGGTGAAGTCCCAGCTTCCGGCGTTGGGGAGGGGGACGTCCCATTCTGCCCCGTCGCCGCCCCCGTCGCCGAATGCGGTGATGCCGCCGCCGGTCGTTCCGGTGGTGGCGACGAACCAGGCGGTGCCCGTGCTGACGGAGAGGAGGACCACGGCCGCGCCGGTGGCCAGCAGGGCGGTCTTCCACTTGGGCCGGGGGCGCTGCTGCGGGGGTGCGGGCTGGCCGCCGTACGGTGTGCCGCTGCCGGGTGCGGGGGGCTGCGGGGGTTGGCCGTAGGGCGAGGGTGCGCCGGGGGAGGGAGGGTTCGGCGGGTAGGTGGGCTGGTTGCCTGCGGGCGGTGGGTATGGGGGCTGGTTGCCCGTGGGGGGTGGGTAGGTGGGTTGGTTGCCTGGTGGCGGTGGGTATGCGGCTGGGTTGCCCGTTGGCGGGGCATACGCGCCGGGAGAAGGAGCGTAAGGATTGGCGGGCGGTTGCGGGTAGCCCGCGGGTGGGTAGGCGGCCGGGGCCGTGCCCTGCGGGGGGTACGCGGCCGGGCTCTGGGGCCACGGCTGCGCGGGCGGAGGGTAGGAGCCGGCGTTGGGAGCCGGCTGGCCGTACGGGTTGGGGGGT
The DNA here is from genome assembly GCF_053596515.1 of Nonomuraea sp. NPDC001684. Taxonomy (NCBI): domain Bacteria; kingdom Bacillati; phylum Actinomycetota; class Actinomycetes; order Streptosporangiales; family Streptosporangiaceae; genus Nonomuraea; species Nonomuraea sp. NPDC001684. The sequence continues at coordinate 40,566 of NZ_JBSFGJ010000034.1, read as the reverse complement.
GGGGAGCCGTACGGGCCGGGTGGGGTGTTGGAGTGGTCGGTCATGGTTGCCCCCGTTCAGGCCAGCTGCCCGCGGACGTACGACGCCCACTGCCGTTCGAAGTCCGCCTTGCTCACGCCCAGCACCTTGAACAGTGCCGCCTCGCTGTCGTCGCCCTTGGCCCGGTAGGCCGCGATCACCGCGCTGGTCAGCTTCTGCTCGCCGTACCGCTGGGCGATGTAGCGCATGGCCAGGTGTCCCATCAGGTAGTGCACGTTCGTCATGCCGTTGGCGTCCCACGACGGGTTGTCGGGGAGCTGGCCCGAGAAGCGGGTGCTGAGGCGGCCGGCCAGGTAGGCGCGGCCTTCCTGGAAGCGGATGTTCTGGTTGATGGGGTGGCCGCGGTTGGCGGAGTACTCGGCGAAGCCCTCGATGACCCAGTTGGGCTTGCCGAAGAGGGAGAAGTCGGCGCTGTCCAGCCCGGCCAGCAGGGAGTGGGCCAGCTCGTGCGTGCTGATCTCCAGGATGCCCTCGGACGATCGGAAGAAGGACGTGGTGGTGTCCATGACCACCCGGGTGCCGCCGACCTTGACGTCGTCGCCCAGGGAGGCCCAGGCGAGCATGGGGATGGACACGCCCGCTTCGTGCGCCTTCTCCTTGCGGAACAGGTTGCCGAGCTGGTTCTGCCCCCCGACCAGCGCGACCGCGAACCCGGCCGGCACGGGCGCGGTGGCGTCGCCGTTGCGTTTCCAGAAGTCCAGGTTCTTCTTCGCCGCGTTGGCGACCACCGGGGCGACGCGCCTGGCCATGGCCGCGTCCTGGGGACGGGCCAGGACGATGCTGGCGCCCGCGCGGACCACGGTGATGTCGGGCCAGATGTCCCACGGGCCCGGGTAGTACACGGACTTGCTGCCCTCGCTCACCATGGGTGGCGGCGCGCCGTCCACCTTGGTGACGACCAGTGGCGCGTCCTTGGACGCCTTCTCCAGCGTCCAGCGGTACCACTCCGAGACCGGCCGCAGGTCGATGCCGGCGAACCGGTGGACGAACGCGACGTCCTGGGTGAACTTCAGGGCCCGCCCGAAGCTGTCCTCGGCGCGGCCCTCGCGACGCATCACCTTGTACGACGCCTCACTGAGCGGCACCTTGCGCAGGTTCGTGAACACCTTGCGCTGGTCGCGGACGAGCGCCGCGTTGCCCTTGTCGAAGATCGAGGTGAACGCGTCTGCGTTCCCGCTGCTCAGCGCCTTGCCGTGCTCGTAGACCAGCTTCTCGATCTCCTGGTCGGTGACGATCACGGCGTTCGGGTCGCTCTTGCCCGACGCCTCCTGGCGGCGTAACGGGTCCTGGACGCCGTTGATGCGGCCGCGCAGGACGAGGCCGACGCCGGCGCCCACGGCGATCGCCACCACGAGCGAGACGATGCCCATGGTGACCCAGAAGCCGGTCCGGCGCCTGGGCGGAGAAGGAGGATTGGATGGAGGTGGCGGCTGCATGGCCGGCCACTGTTGCTGCTGCTGTTGCCCCTGATACTGCGGAAAACTCGGCCCCGTTGTCACTTTTGCCCCGAGAGTGCTGACAAACCCCGAAAGAGGGGAATCGTACCAGTGGCCACATCGCGAGTCTTCGGGGTGGTCGGGTTCTTTGTGGAGTGGTGAGTAGGTGAAGATGTTTTCCGGCGACTCGTAGCGCGGTGTTGCCATTTTTCGTGATAATTCACCGCATGATCGCGGGCAGCGTGAGGACGCTTCCACGGCTGGCCATCGCGCTCGCCCTCCTGCCGCCGCTGCTCGCCCCAGGCACAGCCGCGGGGACGGCACTGCCGACGCACGCGGCGCCGGGGACCGTGAGCGCACACGTGGCGGTGCCAGGGCAGGGGAGCGTGGACGCGGCCCCGGAGCCGGTGACCGTGCGCGCCGCGCCCGGGCCGGTACGCATGCCGCACCACCTCGGCCCCCCGGCGATCGCCGTAACGGTCCCGGCCAAGAAGGCGAAGGCCGTGAGAACCGTCCAGGCCAAGACGGAGGCCGTGAGAACCGTCCAGGCCAAGAAGATCACCGAGCGGCTCGACCGCTTCCTGGCGGGCCGGCCGGGCCCGGTCACGGCCATGGTCAAGGATCTGACGACCGGCCGCGTCTACCGCTACCACCCGGGCGAACGGCTGATCACCGCCAGCACGGCCAAGGTCCAGATCCTGATGGCGCTGCTGCTCGGGAAACCGTGGCGCAGGCTGCCCGAGCCCGTCAGGCGCGACGCCGAGCTCATGATCCGCTACAGCGACAACCACGCGGCCGACCGCCTGTGGTTGCGCATCGGCGGCGCGGCGGGCTTCACCGAGGCCGGCAGGAGGTTCGGGCTCAGGCACACCAGGGGCGTCCCGGGAGACTGCGTCGACCTCTACTGCTGGGGCATCACCGAGACGTCGGTGGACGACCAGGTCCGCCTGATGAAGGCGCTGGTGTCCGGGAAGAGCCCGCTCAAGGCGAAGGAGCGCGCGCAAGTGCTCAAACTGATGGGCGCGGTCGTCCGCGGCCAGGACTGGGGCGTCTCCGCCGCGGCCTGCGCGGGCGAGCGCGTGCGTCTGAAGAACGGCTGGCTGAAGCGCGTCTCCAACGGGCGCTGGGCCACGGTCAGCGTGGGGCTGATCCGGGGCCGCGGCCACGACTACGCGGTCGCCGTCCTCACCGAGGGCAGCGCCGAGGTGGGGGACGGCATCGCGACCGTCGAGGGCGTCGCCGCGCGGATCATGCGGGACTTCCGGAGGTGCCGGGCGTGACCAGCCGGTAGCCGACGCCGCGCACGGTCTGGATGAGCTGGTCGTCGTTGTCGCCGAGGCGCGCCCGCAGCCGTTTGACGTGCACCGCGATCGTGTTCGTGGACGTGGTCGCGGCGGCGTGCCACACGTGCCGCATGATCTGCTCGCGGGTGACCGTGCGGTCGGCGTTGCGCATCAGGTACTGCAGCAGCTCGAACTCGCGCAGCGGGAGGTGCACGGCGCGGCCCTCGACGCGTACCTGGTAGGCCTGGACGTCCAGTTCGACGCCGCCGACGGCCAGGACCTTGCGGGACTCGGGGGAGGACGCCTGGATGAACGGCAGCAGTTCCGGCACCCGGTACGGCCGGGCCACGCAGGCCGCCGCCCCCGCCGCGAGCGCGCGTACGGCCTGCTCGGCGTTCCCCTCGCCGACGCCGAGCAGGACGGGCACGGCTCGCGCGAGCCGTACCGCGCGGACGAAGTCGACCGCGTCGATGACCGGGAGCGTGGCCGACACGAGCACCACGTCCGGCTGCAGCGCTCCTGCCTGGAGCAGCCCTTGGGCGCCGTCCGGCGCGCCGGTGACGGCCACGCCCTCGCGTTCCAGCGCCGTGGCCAGGTCGTCGACCACGGCGTCGTCGGGGTCGGCGATGAGCAGTACGGGCTTGGTCCGCGTGTCCCCGTTCATCGTGGATGCCGCCTGCTGTGGGGTCATCAGCCGAAGCGTCCCGTGATGTAGTCCTCTGTTGCCTTCTCCGAAGGGTTGGTGAACATGCGGGAGGTCTCGTCCATCTCGATGACCTTGCCGGGCTTGCCCTGGGCGGCCAGGTTGAAGAACGCGGTCCGGTCGCTGACCCGGGCGGCCTGCTGCATGTTGTGGGTCACGATCACGATCGTGAACTCTTCCTTGAGCTGGGCCATCAGGTCCTCGATGGCCAGCGTCGAGATCGGGTCGAGCGCCGAGCACGGCTCGTCCATGAGCAGGACCTGCGGCTTGACCGCGATCGCGCGGGCGATGCACAGACGCTGCTGCTGACCGCCGGACAGGCCGGCGCCGGGCTTGTTCAGCCGGTCCTTGACCTCGTTCCAGAGGTTGGCGCCCTTCAGCGACTCCTCCACGATGCCGTCGAGGGTGGACTTGCCGACCCGGCCGTTGAGGCGGAGCCCGGCGGCCACGTTCTCGTAGATCGACATCGTGGGGAACGGGTTGGGGCGCTGGAAGACCATGCCGACCATGCGCCGGACCGAGACGGGTTCGACGGTGGGGGCGTACAGGTCTTCGCCGTCGAGCATGACCTTGCCCTCGACGCGGGCGCCGGGGATCACCTCGTGCATGCGGTTGAGCGTGCGCAGGAACGTCGACTTGCCGCATCCGGACGGGCCGATGAACGCGGTGATCGAGCGCGGCTCGATGGTCATCGACACGTCCTCGATCGCCTTGTGCGACCCGTAGTACGCGTCGAGGCCCGAGACCTGGATCTGCTTGGACATTGTGGCGGTTACCCCCTATCGGCCCCTGGCGGGCCTGCGCCACCAGGCGATCAGGCGCGCCACCAGGTTGAGCAGCATGACGATCAGGATCAGCGTGAGGGCTCCGGCCCAGGCGCGGTCGATGGCGGTGTCGTTGGGACGGGCCGCCTGGTCGAAGACGAAGAGCGGAAGGCCCATCTGCGGCCCGCTGAACGGATCGTTGTTGATGGAGTCGGTGAAGAACACCGTGAGCAGCAGCGGCGCGGTCTCGCCGGCCACGCGGGCGACGGCCAGCATGACGCCGGTGACGATGCCGGTGAACGCGGTCGGCAGCACGACCTTCAGGATCGTGCGCCACTTGGCCACGCCCAGCGCGTACGAGGCTTCGCGCAGGTCGTTGGGCACCAGCCGGAGCATTTCCTCGGCCGATCTGACCACGGTCGGCATCATCAGGATCGACAGCGCCAGCGCGCCGGCGAAGCCGGAGAACGGGTTGCCCAGGAAGAGCACCCAGAAGGCCAGGATGAACAGGCCGGAAACGACTGAAGGGACGCCGGTCATGACGTCCACGAAGAAGCTGATGGCCCGGCTCAGGCGGCCGCCTTGGCCGTACTCGACCAGGTAGATGGCGGTGAACAGGCCGATCGGGACCGAGATGAGCGAGGCCAGCAGGACCTGCTCCAAGGTGCCGACGATGGCGTGGTAGGCGCCGCCGCCGACGTCGCGGGCGCCGATGTTCCGCATCGAGTGGGTGAGGAACTCCAGGTCGAAGCGGGCCAGGCCGTTCGAGATCACCAGCCAGAGGACCGAGATGAGCGGCACCACGGCCAGCGCGAACGCCAGGTAGACCAGCCCCTGGACGAACCTGTCCTTGATCCGGCGGCCGGTCGAGATGTGCTGAATGGTCATGCCCCCACCGCCCTGAACTCCTTGCGCCGGTTGATCACCATGCGTGCGCCCATGTTGACCAGCAGCGTGATGACGAACAGCACCAGACCGGAGGCGATCAGCGCGCCCCGGCCGACCTGGGTGGCCTCGCCGAAGCCGTTGGCGATGTTGGCCGCGATGCTGTTGGCGTGCGGGGTGAGGATCTCGAAGCTGATGTCGAAGGTGGCGGGGAAGATCAGCGCGACCGCGATGGTCTCGCCCATCGCGCGGCCGAGGCCGAGCATGGCGGCGCTGATGACGCCGGGCCGGCCGAACGGCAGCACGGCCATCCTGATCATCTCCCAGCGGGTGGCGCCGAGCGCCAGGGCCGCCTCCTCGTTCATCTTCGGGGCCTGGAGGAAGACCTCGCGCGAGATGGCCGCGATGATCGGCAGGATCATGATCGCCAGGACGATGCCGCCGGCGAGCATGGTCTTGCCGCCGATGGCCCCCTCGCCGGAGAACAGCGGGAACCAGCCCAGGTGCTCGTTGAGCCACTGCGACGGCGTGCGCAGCAGCGGCACCAGGAACGTCACGCCCCACAGGCCGTAGACGACGCTGGGCACGGCGGCCAGCAGGTCGACCAGGTAGCCGAGCGGCCCGGCCAGGCGGCGGGGCGCGTAGTGGGAGATGAACAGCGCCACGCCCACCGCGATGGGGGTGGCGATGACCAGCGCGATCGCCGAGCTGAGGACGGTGCCGAAGGCCAGCGCGCCGATGCCGAAGACCTGGCTGCCGTTGGGCTCCCAGATCAGGTCGGTGAAGAAGTTGCCCTTGTTCGCCTGCAGGGCCGGGACGGCCTCGCTGATGAGGAACACGGCGATGGCCGCCATGATCCCCAGCAGCAGGACGCCGGCACCGGTGGAGACGAACTTGAAGGGGCCTTCACCATGGCTGCGCCGCGAGGCGGACCGGCGCGTGGCCGGCCCGCCCCCACGGGTACGAACGTTGGTCGTCATGCTGTGCTAGGAGATCGCGCCGACGGCGGTGCGGACCTTGGTGAGCAGCTCGCCCGCGAGCGGGGCGTAGCCGAGGTCCTTCAGCGCGGCCTGGCCCTCGTCGCTGGAGGTGTAGGTGAGGAACTCCTTGACGATCTTGGCCTGCTCGGGCGCGAGGCCCTTCTCGCAGGTGATCTCGTACGTCACCAGCACGATCGGGTACGCGCCCGCCGTCTTGGTGGCGTAGTCGATGCTCAGCTTCAGGTCGTTGCCGGTGCCGGTGATCTCGGCGGTCTCGACCGTCTTGGCCGCGCTGTCGGCGGTCAGCTCGACGAACTCGCCGGAGCCGTTGGCCACCTTGGCCTTGCTGAGCTGGGAGTTCTCGGCGAAGGAGAGCTCGACGTAGCCGATGGAGCCCTCGGTGCTCTTGACGCTGGCCGCGACCTGGTCCGAGCCCTTGGCGCCCTGGCCCTTGGCCTCGGCGGGCCACGCCTTGGCGGGCTCGTACGGCCAGCCGGCGGTCGCCTTGAGGAACTTGGTGAAGTTGTCGCTGGTGCCCGACTCGTCCGAGCGATGGAAGGCCGAGATCGGCGTGGACGGGAGCTTGGCGTCGGGGTTGTCGGCCTTGATGGCCGCGTCGTCCCACTTGGTGATCTTGCTGTCGAAGATGCCGCCGATGGTCTTGGGCGACAGCTGCAGGCCGTCCACGCCGGGGAGGTTGTAGACCACCGCGACCGGGCCGGTCACCATCGGGATGTTGATGGCCTTGCCGGTCTTGCACCGGGCGTCGGCCTGGGCGGGCTCGCCCTTGTCGTCCTTGAGAGCGGAGTCCGAACCCGCGAAGTCGACCGTGCCCGCGATGAACGACTGCACACCGGCACCCGAACCGCTCGGCTGGTAGTTCAGGCTCACGCCCGAGTTCTTGGCCTGGAAGTCCTTCTTCCACTGGTCGATCGCGTTGGCCTGGGCCGACGAGCCGGCGGCGTTGATGGTGCCGCTCAGGCCGTTGTCGTTGCCCGCGGCGGGAGCACTGGCGGAGCTGGTGCCGGTCGTGCCCCCGGAGCTGTTGTTGTCTGTGCCGCACGCAGCGAGCGAGAGCGCGCCGACGACGGCGACGGCGGCGAGCCGGCCTGCATACTTCACGGTTGGGTTCCCCTCACTTGGTCCTTAGTCGTCCATGAAGCTATGCAGGCAAAGTGACTCAGACCCCCCAACAAGGGTGAACGTTCGGTGAACGCGCCTGGTCGTCTCCATCAATGTGACCAGCGAAGATGGGATGCATGAGCTATCGCGTGTGTCTCGTGTGCATGGGCAACATCTGCCGTTCCCCGATGGCGGAGGTGGTGCTCCGCCGGACCCTGGAGGAGCGCGGGCTCGGCGGCCGGGTCGTCGTCGAGAGCGCGGGCACCGGCGGCTGGCACGCCGGCGATCCGATGGACGAGCGGGCGCTGGGCATCCTGGCCGAGCACGGCTACGACGGCGCCGCCCATCGCGCCAGGCAGTTCACGCGGGACTGGTTCGACCGCTACGACCTGGTGCTGGCGATGGACCGCGACAACGCGGCCAACCTGCGCCGCCTGGCGCCCGCCGGCGTCGAGGTGCGCCTGTTCCGCTCGTTCGACCCCGGCGCGCCGGACGGCGCCGAGGTGCCCGACCCCTATTACGGTGGCCGCGAGGGTTTCGAGGAGGTGCTGACCATGCTGGAGACGGCCTCCAAGGGCGTGGCCGCGCACATCGCCGATGAGATCGACTGAGGACCTCGGCTCCTCCCACGGCCGGCGGCTCCAGCGCGGCGTGCTGGAGGACGGGCGGCAGGTGTTCGCCAAGATCGGTCCCGCCTCCGACATGTTCGCCTCCGAGGCCGCCGGGTTGCGCTGGCTGGGCGAGGCGATCACCGTGCCCGAGGTCCTGGAGGCCGGACCCGACCGGCTGGTGTTGTCGTGGGTGCCGCAGGAGGCGCCCACCGCCGAGGCGGCCCTGCGGTTCGGCCGTGACCTGGCCCGTCTGCACCGCGCCGGGGCGGCCGGGTTCGGCGCGCCCTGGCCGGGGTTCATCGCCGAGCTGCCCATGGACAACTCGCCCGACGGTGACTGGCCGTCCTTCTACGCCTCCCGGCGGGTGTTGCCGTTCCTGCGCCGGGCGCGGCTGCCGGCCGCGGACGTGACGCTGGTCGAGCGGGCCGTGGCGCGGTTCGCCGAGGTGGCCGGGCCGCCGGAGCCGCCCGCCCGCGTCCATGGGGATCTGTGGAGCGGGAACGTGTTGTGGTCCGGCGGCACCGGGGTGCTCGTCGATCCGGCGGCCCACGGCGGGCACCGGGAGACGGATCTGGCCATGCTGGCCCTGTTCGGGCTGCCGTACCTGGATCGGGTGATGGGGGCGTACCAGGAGGAGTTCCCGCTCGCGCCGGGGTGGCGGGCGCGGGTGCCGCTGCACCAGCTCCATCCGCTGCTGGTGCACGTGGTGCTGTACGGAGCCTCCTACCGCGACTCGTTGATGAATGCGGTCGCCCGGGTGTTGTCGCTCTGAACAACCGATAAAGAAATAGGGGATCCAGCCTCGCGATGCATTTCTCCGCCCAAGGGGAGGAAAGAGGACGGCGGCCGGGTAAAGTTGGCGGATTTCGTATCCGGCGGCCCCGGCCGAAAACTCATTAAGGCGTTTCCTTCTTCCCCCTGAGTCAATTGGAGGGCGCATGGCGGACGACTCCACGCACGGCGCACTGGCCCTGACCCCGCTGGTCTGGGGCCCGCCCGGAGCCCGTCCCGACGAACGCAGGCTGCGTCAGCTCGGGCAGGCGCTGGCCGAGGTGCTGACGGGCCGCCGTCCGCCGGAGTCGGTGGCCGACCGGCTCACCGGCGGGGCCTACCGCGACCTCGTCAGGGCCGGGCGGATGATCTCCGCCGATCGGCCGCCGTTCGTCGGGAGCCCGCACGTCAAGGAGCCGAGGGACGGGGCCGTCGAGATGTGCGTGCTGGTGCACTGCGGCGAGCGCAGCCACGTCCTGGCCGTACGGCTGGAGCGGCACGGCCATCGATGGTTGTGCACCGACTTCGAGACGGCCTGAAGCGGGCTCAGGAGGTGATCGTGGTGCCGTTGAGCCGGTTCAGCACCTCGTCGTGGAGGGCGCCGTTCGTGCAGACCAGGCTGCCGCCCTCCAGGCCGCGCACGCCGGCGAGGTCGGTCCAGACGCCGCCGGCCTCCTCGACGATCACGGTCAGGGCCGCCATGTCCCAGGGCGACAGCTCCGGCTCGGCGGAGATGTCGGCCGAGCCCTCGGCGACCATCATGTGCGACCAGAAGTCGCCGTACGCTCGGGTGCGCCAGCAGGCGCGGCCGAGGTCGAGGAAGTTGTCCAGCTTGCCGAGTTCCTCCCAGCCGCCGAAGCTGGAGTAGGAGAAGGAGGCGTCCTCCAGCGCGGTGACCGAGGAGACGCTCATCCTGGTGGCCTTCGCCAGGCTCCTGCCGGTCCAGGCGCCGCCGCCGGTGGCCGCCCACCAGCGACGGCCGAGCGCGGGGGCCGACACCAGGCCGACGACGACCTTGCCGTACTCCATGAGCGCGATCAGCGTGGCCCAGACGGGCACGCCGCGCACGTAGTTCTTGGTGCCGTCGATGGGGTCGATGATCCACGACCGGGCTCCCCACCCGGTCTTGCCGAACTCCTCGCCCACCACCGCGTCGCGCGGCCGGGCCCGGCGCAGCGTGCCGCGGATGGCCTCCTCGACGGCGCGGTCGGCGTCGCTGACCGGCGTCAGGTCGGGCTTGGTCTCGACCTTGAGGTCGACCGCCTTGAAGCGCCGCATGGTCAGGTCGTCGGCGGCGTCCGCCATGACGTGAGCGAGGCGTAGATCGTCGTTGTAACCCTGCACGGTCAGCCACGCTATCGCGTCGGTCGTGCCGGACATCAGTCACCGGCGACCCTTTTCTGGTAACTCCCTTTTCACCTACTGACCAGTAACATGTCTCCTATGTCCACTGATGTAGGTGCCTTCCTTCTCGAAACCGTTCCCTTCGCCCGGACGTTGGGGATCGTGTTCGACTCGGTCGAGGACGGCCGGGCGGAATGCCGGCTGCCCGACCGGCCCGAACTGCACAACCACGTGGCCGGGCCGCACGCGGGCACGCTGTTCACCCTGGCCGAGTCGGCGTCGGGCGCGGCGGTGCTGTCCAGGTTCGGCGACCAGCTCAGCCGCAGCGTGCCGCTGCCCACGACGGCGACCATCGAGTTCCGGAAGGTGGCCCTGGGGGAGGTGCGGGCCGAGGCGCGCGTGGCCGCATCGAGGGAGGAGGTCGTCGGCAAGCTGGACGCCGGCGAGCGGCCCGTCTTCGACGTGCTGGTCGACGTGCGCGACGCGGCCGGCACCCTGGTCTCCAGCCTCACCGTCACCTGGACGCTGCGCCCCAACCGCCGCTGAACGGCCGGTGATCAGGCGGCGGGCTCGTCGGGGGCGCCCTCGCGGCTGGACAGCAGGCGGCGCAGCGACTCCAGGCGGGCCGGGTCGGCGTTGCCCGCGGCCGCCCAGGCGTCGAGCGCGCAGCCGTCGCCGAGATGGGTGCAGCCCTTCGGGCAGGTGACCGTGCCCTCCACCAGGTCGGGGAAGGCGGCCAGCACGGTCTCGACCGACACGTGGGCCAGGCCGAAGCTGCGCACCCCCGGCGTGTCGATGATCCAGCCGCCCTCGGGCAGCTCCAGCGCGACGGCCGAGGTGGAGGTGTGCCGGCCGCGGCCGGTGACCGCGTTGACGTGCGAGACCGCGCGGTTGGCATCGGGCACCAGGGCGTTGACCAGGGTGGACTTGCCCACGCCCGAATGGCCCACCAGCACGCTGATGCGACCGGCCAGGTGGTCGCGCAGCTCGTCGAGGGAGCCGCCCTTGTGGACCACGATGTGCGGCACGCCCAGCGGCTCGTACAGGGCGACCAGCTCGTCGGGTGGGGCGAGGTCGGACTTGGTCAGGCAGAGCAGGGCGTCGATCTCGGCGTCGAACGCCGCCACCAGGATCCGGTCGATCATCCGGGGCCGGGGCGGCGGGTCGGCCAGCGCCGTGACGATCACGAGCTGGTCGGCGTTGGCCACGACCGGGCGCTCGATGCCGTCGGTGTCGTCGGTGTCGTCGGCCGAGCGGCGCAACATCGAGGTGCGCGGCTCCACCCGGACCACCCTGGCCAGCGTGTCGGGCAGGCCCGACACGTCGCCGACCAGGGCCACCCGGTCGCCGACCACGATGCCCTTGCGGCCCAGCTCGCGGGCCTTCATGGCGACCACGAGCCGGCGCTGCTGCTGCTTGCGCTTGTGGCCGCGGTCGGGCTCGACCAGGGTGGTGTAGCGGCCCCGGTCGACGGCGACCACGAAGCCCTCCACGGCGTCCTCGTGCGCGGGACGGATGCGGGTGCGCGGGCGCGAGCCCTTGCCCGGCCTGACCCGTACGTCGTCCTCGTCGTATTCCCGCTTTCTCAGCGGTCCGCTCCCATGCGCTCGCTTCCTCTCACGCCGGACCCTCCTGCGAAGTGCCCCCGCCGCCTGCCGCGAAACGCGCGATCATCGCCGCTCATCGGGCCTCCAGCATCGCCGCCCACATCTGGACGAACTCGGGCAACGTCTTGGCGGTCGTCGCGATGTTCTCCACCTCCACACCCGGCACGGCGAGGCCGATCACGGCCCCGGCCGTGGCCATGCGGTGGTCGTCGTAGCTGTGGAACACGCCGCCGTGCAGCGGGCGGGGACGGATGAGCAGGCCGTCGGCCGTCTCCTCCGCGTCGCCGCCGAGGGCGTTGATCTCGGTGGCCAGCGCGGCCAGCCGGTCGGTCTCGTGGCCGCGCAGGTGGCCGACCCCGCGGATGCGGCTCGGCGTGGTGGCCAGGGCGGCCAGCGCGGCGATCGTGGGGGTCAGCTCGCCCACCTCATGGAGGTCGGCGTCGAGGCCCTTGACCTCGCCCGTGCCGGTGACGACCAGGTCGTCGCCGTCGCGGGTCACCGTGGCGCCCATGGTGGTGAGCAGGCCGCGCAGCGCGTCGCCCGGCTGGGTGGTCTCCGCCGGCCAGCCGGGGACCGTGACCGTGCCGCCCGTGACCAGCGCGGCGGCCAGGAACGGCGCCGCGTTGGACAGGTCGGGCTCGACCGTCATGTCCCTGGCCGCGATCGGGCCCGGCTCGACCCGCCACACGTCGCGCTCGGTGTCGTCGACCTTGACCCCGGCCTCCCGCAGCATGTGGACGGTCATCTCGATGTGCGGCTGGGAGGGCACCGGCGGGCCGACGTGCCGGATCGTCACGCCCTTCGCGAACCGCGCCGCCGTCAGCATCAGCCCCGAGACGAACTGCGAGGAGCCGGAGGCGTCGATCGTGACCTCGCCGCCGGTCAGCGGCCCGGTGATGGTGAAGGGGAGCGCGTCGTTGTCGATGCGCGCCCCGAGCGCGCGCAGGGCGTCGAGGATCGGGCCCATCGGACGCCTGCGGGCGTATGGGTCGCCGTCGAAGAAGACCGGGCCGTCGGCCAGCGCCGCCATCGGCGGGACGAACCGCATGACCGTGCCCGCGAGCCCGGCGTCGATGCGCGCGCCGCCGCGGACCGGGCCCGGCGTCACCTCCCAGTCGACCGCGTCGGTGGTCTCGCGCACGGCCGTCAGCGTGGCGCCGAGCGCGCGCAGGGCCGACACCATGAGGTCGGCGTCGCGGCTGCGCAGCGCCTGGCGGACGACGCCCGGACCGTCGGCCAGCGCGGCGAGCAGCAGCGCCCGGTTGGTGACGGACTTGGAGCCGGGCAGGCGGACGGAGGCGTTGACGGGCGTGTCGGCCGTCGGCGCGGGCCAGTGCTGAGCGGGCATGTCCAAAGCCTACTGGCCCTGGTACGGCCCGTTCACGGCCTGTGGACGACGCGTCGCTTTTCCGCCGGGCCGAGACGCCCCGGCCGGAGGCGAAGCCGCGAGCGACACCCCGGCGTATGGCAATGTGGGGACATGTGCGGTAGATACGCCTCGGCGCGCAAGAAGCACGAGCTGCTGGAGGAGTTCCAGGTCGAGCTCGACGGCGAACCCGACAAGGAGCTGGGCGCCGACTTCAACGTCGCCCCCACCAAGAACGTCTACGCGGTCATGAGCCGGTCCTCCAAGGAGGACGAGCACGCGGTCCGGCAGCTCAGGATCGTCAGGTGGGGCCTCGTGCCCGTCTGGGCCAAGGATCCGTCGATCGGCTCCCGGCTGATCAACGCCAGGGCCGAGACGCTGGCCGAGAAGCCGTCGTTCCGGCAGGCGTTCGCCAAGCGCAGATGCCTGATCCCGGCCGACGGCTACTTCGAGTGGATGGCCGTCGAGGGCGAGAAGAAGAAGCAGCCGTACTTCATCCACCCGGCCGACGGCGGCGTGCTGGCCATGGCGGGCCTGTACGAGTTCTGGAAGGACCGCACCCGCGACGACGACGACCCGCTCAAGTGGCTGGTGACCTGCACGGTCATCACCACGGACGCCGAGGACCAGCTCGGCCGCATCCACGACAGGATGCCCATGATGATCGAGCGCGACCGCTGGGCCGACTGGCTCGACCCGGCCCTCACCGACACCGAGCGCGCCTCGCGACTCCTGGTGCCCGCGGAGGCCGGGAGGCTGGCGGCATATCCCGTTTCTACTGATGTCAATAATGTCCGGAACAATGGGCCGGATCTCATCAAACCGCTCCCCGACGAGGAGGAAGCCGGCCTTTTCTAAAGGTGTAAGAAGCATGGTAAGTGGGCATTCGGTGAGGAAAGCGATGCGACCGTTCACTCGGTGTCACCGCCACGACATGCCCCTAATTGCGCCGGGCGGGACAACCGGGGAGTCCCAGCCGCGGGCTTCCCCCCTTGCACCCGGAGGTGCGGATTCGTGGACGTCACGACCGCTCGTCAGCGGCTCGAAGACATGCTCGCGGAGCTGGACCGTTCGATCGGGGTCCTCCAGGGCGACCCCGTCGCGATCCGTGAGCACTCGGCGGCCGACGCGGGCTCCGACCTCACCGACGCCGACCGCGCGCAGGCCATGCTCACCGTGGCGACCGCGCAACGCCGCGCGGTGACCGAGGCGATCAGACGCCTGGACGAAGGCGCGTACGGCAGGTGCGTCGACTGCGACGAGCCGGTGCCCGAGGGCCGGCTGGAGGCCCGCCCGGAGGCCGCCCGCTGCGTGCCGTGCCAGGGAAGACGCGAACGCCGCCGCTGACCGCGGAGGAACCGGAGGCCGCCGGACGAGGAGAACGGCGGCCCTGGGAACGGCCGGCGGCCCCCGGAAACCGACCCGCGGCCCCGGGAACGGTCGGCCGCCCCCGAAAACCGACCCGCGGCCCCCGGAAACCGGCCGGCGGGGCAGTCAGCTCTTGCGGGCGCTGGCCACCAGGTGGATGCCCACCGTGTCGTCGTCGTCGGGATGGGCGTCGAGCTCGGTGCGCACGAGCCAGGTCAGGGCCCGCCCGTCGGACCCGAGCACGTGGTCCACCGTGGACGGCGACAACACCGTGCGCGGCCGCATCCACTCCACCTCCAGCCCGGCCCCCATCAGCAGCTCGCGGAGCTGGCCGCTGCTGAAGCAGCGCGTGATGCTGCCGTCGGGCCAGGGCACCAGCATGACCTCGCCGGTCTGCCGCAGGTGCTGCCACTGCTCCTGCTCGGCCAGGATCGCCATGCCGAGCACCAGCGAGTCGACGCACACCAGCGCCCGCCCGCCCGGACGCAGCACCCTGGCCACGTCGCTCATCGCCGACTCGGCCATGAGCTCGATCGACATCGCGCGTTCCTCGGCGACCACCGCGTCGACGCTCTCATCGGGAAGAAACGCCAGGTCATCGGCGCGTACGTGCCGAACCCGGTCGGCGTCCCGCAAACGGGACTGCGCGTCCACGGTCCGGCGGAAGTCGAGCACCTCGATCACCCGGTGTCCCGCCCTCGCGGCCTGGCCGGACCAGCGTCCGCGGCCGCCGGACAGATCGAGGATCACCGACGGTTCGCCGGGGAGCCAGCGGTTCAGTTGCTCGGCGGCGACGGCGCGGTAGAAGGTCCAGTACGGCCCGAGCGTCCCAGAGCCGTTCAGTTCCTCGGCCGGAATGGGCAGCACACGCGACTCCTGAGTTCCGGAAAAAGGGCTACCAGCCGGTACGTATGGACGTTCCCCGCACCGGGTCCTCTGTACCTTCTATCTTGCGGGAACAGACAAGGGCGCGGGCGTGTTGCGACGAGCATGCTCACATTGGAAAGACCGCGCCCCGATGACCAGGAGGTCATCGGCCAGCGGGTATTCTCCCCTGAGTACGGTGTACCGCCACAGCCGGCCACCGGTGATCTTAGGGGGGTGGGTCCGGTGCCCGCGACAGGCGCGGAGACTCTGGAGCAGCGCAGCGAGCGGTTCGAGCGCGACGTCATGCCGTATCTCGAACAGCTCTACTCCGCCGCGCTCCGGATGACCCGGAATCCAGCGGACGCGGAGGACCTGCTTCAGGAGACCTTCGCCAAGGCGTTCGCGTCGTTCCACCAGTTCCAGGAGGGCACGAACCTCAAGGCGTGGCTCTACCGGATCCTGACGAACACGTTCATCAACAGCTACCGCAAGAAGCAGCGTGAGCCCAAGCAGTCCGGCACCGAGGAGATCGAGGACTGGCAGCTCGCGCGCGCCGAGTCCCACACCTCGAGCGGGCTGAAGTCGGCCGAGGTCGAGGCGCTGGAGCACCTCCCCGACGGCGACATCAAGCAGGCGCTCGCGGCGCTGCCGGAAGAGTTCAGGATCGCCGTCTACCTCGCCGACGTCGAAGGCTTCCCCTACAAGGAGATCGCCGACATCATGGGCACTCCCATCGGCACCGTGATGTCCAGGCTGCATCGGGGACGCAGGCAGCTCCGGGGCCTCCTTGAGGACTACGCCCGCGAGCGCGGCCTGGTCCCCTCGGAGGGATCGAAATGAGCTGTGGCAACCCGCACGACACCGACTGTCGCGAGGTGCTGGACAAGGTCTACGCCTATCTCGACGGCGAGCTGACCGACGGTGACGTCTCCGACATCCGCGTGCATCTCGACGAGTGCAGCCCGTGCCTGAAGGAGTACGACCTCGACAAGGCGGTCAAGGCGCTCGTGGCCAAGCACTGCGGTTGCGACCCCGTCCCCGCCGATCTGCGTTCCAAGGTGCTGGCGCGGATCGAGCAGGTGAGGTCGGAGCTGGCCGACTAGGATTCACGCCATGCGCGTCCTAGTCACCGGTGGTGCCGGTTTCATCGGGTCGAATCTCGTCGACCGCCTGCTCGCGGACGGACACGAGGTCGTCGCCGTAGACGACCTGTCCTCCGGCAGCAGGGACAACCTGGTCAACGCCGCCGAGAGCGACCGTTTCAGCCTGCACGTCCTCGACGTGCGCGACCCGGCGATCATCGGGCTGGCGGCCGAGCTGCGGCCCGAGGTCATCTGCCACCTGGCCGCCCAGATCAGCGTACGCAGGAGCGTCGCCGACCCCGTCCACGACGCCCGGCTCAACGTCGAGGGCACCGCGTCGGTGCTGACGGCGGCCAAGGAGGGCACCACGCGCAAGGTGGTGTTCGCCTCGTCGGTGGCGGTCTACGGCCGGCCCGCCACGATCCCCGTGCCCGGCGACGCGCCCACCGACCCGCGCTCGCCGTACGCGGCCTCCAAGCTGAGCGCCGAGATCTACCTGGCGACCTTCCGCGCCCTGTACGGCCTGGAGTACACCACGCTGGTGCTCTCCAACGTCTACGGCCCGCGCCAGTCGCCCGACGGCGAGGCCGGCGTCGTGTCGATCTTCACCGACGCCCTGCTCAACGGCACCCCCACCGTCCTCTACGGCGACGGCACCCAGACCCGCGACTACGTCTACGTCGACGACGTGGTCGACGGCTTCGTCCGGGCCTGCGGCAGCGAGGGCAACGGCCGCCGCTTCAATCTCGGCACCGGCATCCAGACCACCGACAGGCGCCTGCACTCGCTGATCGCCGACGCGGCCGGGGCCCAGGACAAGCCGGGCTTCGCGCAGCCGCGCGTCGGCGACCTGCCGGCGATGGCCGTCGATCCGGTGCCCGCCCACGAGGGGCTGCGCTGGGAGCCGCGCACCGACCTGCCGACCGGCGTGAAGAGCACCGTGGCCTGGGCGCGGAGTCGCGCCAGGTAGTTGCTTGATTACACTTTGCTTGCGATTTCCCGCTCGGCCCTTACGGTGACGTCCTCTTCTGTAGCGTGAGCTCCAGAAGTCGACGTGGAGGCATGTGGGATGTTGAAGGACAGGTTCACCCGGTCGCTCGCCGCCGTCATCGTGCTCACCTCGATGGTGGCCCTGGCCGGCATCGGCGCGCTTCCGCCAGGGGTTTCCTGGACCTGACCGCCGTAGGGGGCCGCAATGCGTGACCTGCCCTGGCCCGCGAGGGTCTACCTGGTCGCCGTGATCGCGGCGGCGGCCGCGCTCATCGGGCACAGCGCGATCGTCTCCGGCCCGCTCGTGGCGCCGGAGAAACTCGACATCCTGCTGGTGCTCGGGCTGCTCTTCCTGGTGTGCGAGTCGATGCCGACGCTGCTCAACGTGGAGCAGTTCGCGGTGTCGGTGAGCTTCTCGGCGTCGCTGGCCGCGGTCGTGCTGATCGGGCCGGAGGGCGCGGCACTGGTGGGGCTCACCGCCGCGGTCAGCGTGCGCCCGGGGCTGCCGCTGATCAAGCGGCTGTTCAACGGCGCGCAGTTCGCCGTCTGCGGCTACGCCTCCGGCTGGGTCTACGAGTGGCTGCACGGCGCGGTCGGGGTGCCGCGGGTCAACGAGTTCGACAGCCTCATCGGCCCCTACGCCGCCGCGACCGCAGTGTTCGTGCCGCTCAACATCGTGCTCACGCTGACCATGATCAGCCTGGCGACCAGCGTGCGGGCCACGGAGGTGCCGCTGCGCGGCATGGTCCAGTTCCTGCTGTCCTATCTCGGTTACGGCACGTTCGGGCTGCTGGTGGCCGGGTTGTGGGCGACCGTGCAGTCCATCTCGGCGGTGCTGGTGCTGATGCCGCTGTTCGTGGCCCGGTGGGCGTTCGGCCAGTACCACGCCCAGCAGCGCTCGTACGACGCCACCATCGCCGCGCTGTGCCAGGCCGTCGAGACCAAGGACTACTACACCCGGGGCCACTGCACGCGGGTCTCGCTCGCCTCCAGCATGATCGCCGAGGAGATCGGCATGCGGCTCGAACGCCTGCGCGCCATCCGCTACGCCGGCATGCTCCACGACGTCGGCAAGCTGGGCGTGCCCACGAAGGTGCTGCAGAAGGACGGCCCGCTCACCGAGGGGGAGCTCGCCGCGATCCAGCTCCATCCGATGCGCGGGCTGGAGATCGTCCGCGGCATCGGCTTCCTCGACGAGGCCTACGCCGGGATCATGCACCACCACGAGCGCCACGACGGCACCGGCTACCCGATGGGCCTGGCCGGCGACGAGATCCCCGAGTTCGCCAAGGTGATCGCGGTGGCCGACGCGTTCGACTCGATGACCTCCGACCGTTCCTACCGGGGGGCGCGCCCGGTCGAGGTGGCCGTGGAGGAGCTGCGCAAGTGCTCCGGCACGCACTTCGACCCGGTCATGGTGGCCGCGTTCATCCGGGCGCTGGAACGCAATCCCTGGCAGCCGCCGCGCCGGGTCGAGGCGCCGCCGCCCGACGCCGCCGAGGCGACGATCAAGGACCACGACGACCCGACGATGCCGATCCAGGTCGTGAGCGGGCCATGACCACCACAGAGCGCGTCCGGCGCGCCGACCGGGCGCAGGCGACCGTCCTGCGCCGGCTCGACTCCGGCCAGTTGTTGCTGATCTGCGCGGCCGGGCTGGTCGCCGTCGCGGGCGTGGCGCACACGGCGGCCGTGGGGCTTGACCGTCCCGAGATCGCCATCGGGTTCGGCGCGTTGATCGCGGTCGGCGAGCTGGCCCGGCTGACCATGCCGGGCAACCGGGAGGTCGCGCCCATCGGCGCCGCCGCGGCGCTCGGCTACACCCTGCTGCTCGACCTCAGCCAGAACCAGTTGCGCCACTCCGCGCTGCAGGTCGTGGCCGTGATCGCGGCAGGGATGATCGCGGGCGCGCTGCCCCACCTGGCCGTCGGCCGGCCGCCGCGGCTCGACGCGATGGCCCGCCGCCTGCTCACCGGCGCGCTGCTGGCCTTCGCCTTCCGCCCGCTGGCCGACCCGCTCTACCAGCTCACCAAGCCGCCGCCGGGCGCCCACACCTGGTGGCCGGCGCTCGTGGTGATGGTCTCGCTGATCACGGTGACGCTGCTGGTCGACGTGCTGATCGCGGCACTGCTGCGGGCCGAGCGGCTGCGCACGGCGTTCCGGGTGGCGGTGCGCGACGAGATCAACATGGCGTTCCCGCTGGGCGCCGCGGTGGCCGCCTCCGGCGTGCTGCTCGCGCTCGCCACGCACAGCATGGATCTGGTGGCGTTGCTGGTGTTCGCCGCGCCGCTGCTGGTCACGCAGGTGGCCTTCCGCAAGTACGCCGGCATCCGCGCCACCTACCTGCAGACCGTCCGCGCCCTGTCGCGGGTCACCGAGGTCGGCGGCTACGTCGAGCCAGGCCACTCGCGCCGGGTGTCCCGGCTGGCCGTGGCGGTCGGCCGGGAGCTGGGCATGGCCGAGCCCGAGCTGCTGGAGCTGGAGTACGCGGCCCTCATGCACGACATCGGCCAGCTCTCGCTGCGCGACCCCATCCCGGGCGGCGCCACCGTGCTGGCCGATCCGGAGCAGGCGCGGCGCATCGCCGAGCTGGGGGCCGAGGTGATCAGGCAGACGGGCGTGCTCGACCGGGTGGCCGAGGTGGTCCGGAGGCAGTGCGACGAGATCGCCGACGACCCGCCGCTGTCCAGCCGGATCATCAGGGTCGCCAACGCCTACGACGACCTGGTGGGGCCGTCCACCGATCGCGACCGGTCGGGGGCGGCGCTGGAGCGCATCGGGCTCACGGCGGGCAGTGCGTACGACGCCGCCGCGCTCGACGCCCTGACCCGGGTGGTCGGCAGAGGCCGCGTGTAGCCGATTGCCCGCCTTTGTGGGGTTCCTACAGATCATTCTCCGCTGATCGGTACTTCACGAGGAAAGGGACGAGCCGACGCCGGTCATAGGGTTGTCCGCGTGACTGCTGAGACGCTCGGACCCGTTCTGATCGCCAACCGGGGGGAGATCGCCCGGCGGATCATCCGTACGGTCAGGCGCATGGGCCTGCGTGCCGTCGCCGTGCACTCCGAGGCCGACGCCGGGCTGCCGTTCGTGCGCGAGGCCGACGAGGCGGTGCTGATCGGCCCGGCCGACCCCGCGCAGAGCTATCTCGACCCCGCCCGGGTGCTGGACGCGGCCCGCGCCACGGGAGCGGGCGCGGTTCATCCCGGTTACGGCTTCCTGTCGGAGAACGCCGCGTTCGCGCGGGCGGTGATCGAGGCCGGGCTCGTGTGGATCGGGCCGTCGCCGGAGTCCATCGACCGCATGGGCGACAAGATCAACGCCAGGAACCTCATGGAGCAGGCGGGCGTGCCCGTCGCCGCGGGCACCAGGGAACCGGTCACCGACCTGGTCGCGGCGCTCGACGCGGCCGAGCTGATCGGCTACCCGGTCATGGTCAAGACCGCCGGCGGCGGTGGCGGGATCGGCATGAGCGTGGCCCGTGACGACGCCGGGCTGGCCAAGGCGTTCGAGCAGGCGGCCAGGGCGGCGGCCAGGTTCGCCGCGGCGGCCGCGGCGGGCGGCGCGGGCGACGCGCTGGCCGGGCCCGCGGTCCTGCTGGAGCGTTACGTCGAACGTGCCCGCCACGTCGAGGTGCAGATCCTCGGCCTGCCCGACGGCCGGGTGCTGGCCCTGGGCGAGCGCGACTGCTCGGTGCAGCGCCGCCACCAGAAGGTCGTCGAGGAGTCGCCGTCCCCCGGCATCGGGCCCGAGCTGCGCGAACGCATGCTGGCCGCGGCCGTGCGGGCCGGCGAGGTCGTCGGCTATCTCGGCGCGGGCACGGTCGAGTGCCTGGTCGACGCCGACGCCCAGGACTTCGTGTTCCTGGAGATGAACACCAGGCTGCAGGTCGAGCACCCGGTCACCGAGCTGGTCACCGGCCTCGACCTGGTGGAGCTGCAACTCCGCGTGGCCGCCGGGGAGAGCCCGGAGATCACGGTGGCGCCGCAGGGGCACGCGATCGAGTTCCGGGTCTACGCCGAGGACCCCAAGCGTTTCCTGCCCGGTTCCGGCCGGATCACCACCTGGGACGAGCCCGCCGGCGCCGGCATCCGCGTCGACGCGGGCTACGCGGCGGGCGACACCGTGACCATGTTCTACGACCCGCTGATGGCCAAGCTGTGCGTGCTCGGGGCCGACCGGACCGAGGCGCTGGAGCTGGGCCGCAAGGCGGTCGCGGAGTTCATCGTCGAGGGGCCGAGGAGCAATCTGCCCTTCTGCGCCGAGCTGCTGGAGAACCCGGCATTCGTCGCGGGAGACTACGACACGGGTCTGGTCGGGCGAATGCGGGCCTGACCCGGTCGACATTGTTGGTGACGTCGGAAGAGGAGAGCGCCGGTGGCCGAGGTACGCGCCGAGATGGTGGCGAACGTGTGGAAAGTGGTCGTCCGGGAGGGCGAGGCGGTCTCCGAGGGGGACACGCTGGTCATCCTTGAGTCGATGAAGATGGAGATCCCCGTGCTCGCCGAGGACGCGGGCGTGGTGTCGCAGCTCAAGGTGGCCGAGGGCGACGTGATCCAGGAGGGCGACCTGATCGCCGTCATCGACTGAGGCGGGCCAGGAACCTGGCGCGGTCGACGACCGTCCGCTCGACCGTGCCGCGGCCCACGAGCGTGCCCTGCCGGTCGCGGGCCTCGAAGGCGAAGACCAGGCGCCGGCCGTCCACGGCGGTGAGCTCGGCGGTGAGCTGGACGTGGTCGCCGACGGCGCTGGCGGCCAGGTGTTCGAGCTCGACCCGGGTGCCGACGGACGTCTCGCCCTCGGCCAGGTGCGGGCGCACGGCCTCGACGGTGGCCCGTTCGGCCAGCGCGAGCAGCCTGGGCGTGGCCAGCACGGGCACGTCGCCGCTGCCGGCTCGCTCGGCTGTGTCGGATCTCTCGACCATGGTGAGCAGTTGCGAGCGGAGGCCAGGTGAGAGCGTCATGGGGGTCAGCCTACCGAGGGCGGTTCTGATCTCCTGGAAACGCGGACAACGCCGCCCATAAGGCTCCAGGATAGGGTTTGTACGGCTTGCGGCATATGAGTGGCATATGGGGCTCCTGAGACAGGTACACTCTCGGAGTTTCCGTGACCACTGTGTTACCTCACCGCGACAAAAGTTCGCTTTGTTGGAGAACCGCGGGGTGGGCGAGGTTACCGATGTAGGGGGGTAGCGGGGGAGTCATGGTTGCCCAAGGCACGACGCTGGCGGGGCGGTATCGACTGGATACCCGCATCGGCGCCGGCGGCATGGGCGAGGTGTGGCGAGGCGAGGACATCGTGCTCGCCCGCACCGTCGCCGTCAAGGTGCTGCTCCCAGGCCGCATGGATGATCGGGGGTTCGTCGCCAGGTTCCAGGGGGAAGCCAGGGCGATGGCCACGATCAACCATTCCGGCGTGGTCGACGTCTACGACTACGGGGTGAGCGGCGACACCGTCTACCTCGTGATGAAGTTCGTGGACGGGGAGCCGCTCGACCGGCTGCTGGCCCGGCTCGGCCGGATCCCGCCGCAGGCGGCCATGGAGCTCATCGCGCAGGCCGCCTCGGCCCTGCAGGCGGTGCACGACCAGGGAATCGTGCACCGCGACGTGAAACCGGGCAACCTGCTCGTCCAGCGCGACGGCACGCTGGTGCTCACCGACTTCGGCATCGCCCGTTCCGACCTGGCCAACCGGCTGACCGACGCCGGCATGGTGCTCGGCACGGCCGCCTACTGCGCGCCCGAGCAGGCCGAGGGCGCGCCCGTCACCCCGGCCGTGGACATCTACGCGCTCGGCGTGGTCGCCTACGAATGCCTGGTGGGACAGCGGCCGTTCGACGGTGACAGCGCGGTCACGATCGCGCTCAAGCACATCCGCGAGGCCCCGCCGCCGCTGCCCGCCGACATCCCGCCGCAGATCCGGACGCTGGTGGAGGTGGCGCTGTCGAAGGACCCCGCCCGGCGTTTCCCGACGGCGAAGGCCATGAGCGAGGCGGCCCGCGCGGCCGGTCAGGGCCAGGCGATCACGCCGGTGGCCGAGATCGCGCCGCCTGCCACGGGCGCCACGATGGCCGCGCCGCCCGAGTCGTACCAGACCGGCGCCTACCAGGCGGGCCACTCCCAGCCGACGGGCGCCTACCAGGCGGGCCACTCGCAGCCGACGGGCGCCCACCAGCCGGGCCAGCCGCCCGCCTACCCGGGAGGACAGCCGCCGGCCGGAGCCGGCGGGTTCCAGACGGGGGCGCACCTGCCCGCGTCGTCGGAGGAGACCTCCGCCGCCGTCGGCGAGCGCCGGCCGGGCGGCCGCCGCGCCGCCAAGGCGCCGCGCAGGACCGGCCTGGTCGTCGGCCTCGCGGTCGCGGTGGTGCTCGGCGTGGGGGCGGGGGCGGTCGCGCTGACGGGCATGGTGCCCGGCGCGCCGACGCCGACCGTCACGGCTACCCACGACGGCAACAGCGACGACATCCCCGGCCCGACGAAGACCGGTTCCAAGAAGCCCAAGCCTTCGACGACGCCTCCCACGAAGCCGCCCACGACGCCCACCACCAGGCCGCCCACGCGCGTCGAGACCGAGGAGCCGACGGAGACCGAGGAGCCGACGACCACGCCCACCACCACCCCGACCACCACGAAGGAACCGACCAAGTCGCCGTCGAGCACGCCGACGCCGACGGTCAAGAACATCACGGTGCCCAAGGTCGCCGGGCAGCCCTTCCTCAAGGGGCAGGAGATGGTCGAGGCGGCGGGGCTGCAGGTGCGCGTCCGCGACTCGTCCGTGACCACCGACGACCCCGCCTGCCGCAGGATCACCAAGACGGTGCCGGCCGGCGGCACGGTGGTCCCGGAGACGAAGGTGGTCACGCTCTACGTCATCGACGGCATCTGCACGACGCCGTCGCCGTCGCCGTCCCCCACGGCGACGCCGAAGTCGTAGGGGGTCAGATCCCCGTGGTGTTGCGGGGATAGGCGATCTGCGGGTCGGTGGCGATGTTCACCATGTACGGGATGCCGGAGTCGAACGCCCTGCGCAGCGCCGGCCCGATCTCCGACGGCTTGGTGACCAGCTCGCCGCCGCCGCCCAGCGCGGTCACGACCTGGTCGTAGCGGCACTGCGGCTGGAGGTCGGCGGCCACGTCGTAGCCGTACAGGAACCGCATGGGGTGCTTCTCCAGGCCCCACATGCCGTTGTTGCCGCAGATCATGACGACCGGCAGCCGGTGGCGGACGAGGGTGTCGACGTCCATCAGGGAGAAGCCGGCGGCGCCGTCGCCGAGCAGGAGCACGACCTGCGAGGACGGGCGGGCCAGGCGGGCGGCGATGGAGTAGCCGAGCCCGGTGCCGAGGCACCCGTACGGGCCGGGGTCGAGCCAGTTGCCCGGCTGCTTCGGCTCGACGTACTTGCCGGCGTAGGAGACGAAGTCGCCGCCGTCGCCGATCACCACGGCGTCGTCGGCCAGGACCTTGCCCAGCTCGCCGTAGATGCGCATGGGGTGGATCGGGTCGGTGTCGGCGGCCAGCAGCTCGGCGTCGTCCTCG
Organism: Nonomuraea sp. NPDC001684; assembly: GCF_053596515.1. Lineage (NCBI taxonomy): Bacteria > Bacillati > Actinomycetota > Actinomycetes > Streptosporangiales > Streptosporangiaceae > Nonomuraea > Nonomuraea sp. NPDC001684. Next base: position 15,813 of record NZ_JBSFGJ010000034.1, on the reverse strand, counting down.
ATCGCCGCGGCGGCGGCCTCGGCCAGCGTGGAGGCCCAGGAGGCGTACGAGCTGGGCTTGACGCCCGCGTCGCCGCAGGCCGCGCCGAGGCTCCACAACACCACCGACAGGTCGCCCGCGGCCTTGGCGGCGGGCTGCATGTGGGTGGCGAGCTGCGAGGGCGCGTCGGCGATGTGCACGACGCGGGCCAGGGGCGCGCCGTCCTTGCCGCCGAACTTGCCGTAGCCGAGCCGGAAGTCGAGCGGGGCGCCGATCACGATGACCAGGTCGGCCTGGGAGAAGGCCACGCTGCGGGCGCGGGTGACGAGCAGGTCGTGCCCGGCGGGCAGGATGCCGCGGCCCTGGCCGTTGGGGATGACCGGCAGCCGCCAGGTCTCGGCGAAGTCGCGCGCGGCCTCCTCGGCGCGGTCCATCCACACGTCGGAGCCGTAGACCAGCACCGGGCGCTCGGCCTCGGACAGCAGCCGGGCGATGGCGGCCAGGTCGGCGGGGTCGGGCTCCAGGGGCGAGGGCGACTGCGTGTGCACCTCGTGGGCGGGCGAGGGGGCGAACAGGTGATCCATGTAGAAGTCGAGGAAGACCGGGCCGCGCTGGGGCGCGACGGCGGTGCGGAAGGCCGACTCGACGTCCTGGCCGATCGAGTCGGCGCCGGAGGCGGTGAACGACAGCTTGGTGATCGGGCCGAGCAGCGGCGGGTGGTCCATCTCCTGGAGGGCGCCGCTGCCCCAGCGCGACTGCGGGGCGCGGCCGCCCATGACGACCACCGGCGAGCCGTTGAAGTGCGCGGTCGCGATGCCGCTGACGCCGTTGGTGATGCCGGGCCCGGCGGTCAGCACGGCCAGGCCGGGCTTCCTGGTCAGCCGGGCCGTCGCCTCGGCGGCGAAGACCGCGCTCTGTTCGTGGCGCACGTCGAGGATGCGCATGCCCTCGTGGACCGCGCCGTCGTACAGCGGGAAGACGTGGCCTCCCGAGAGGGTGAACATGGTCTCGACGCCGTAGGCCTTGGACACGGCGACGGCGACGTCACCGGCGTGCTTCGCAGACTCCATGCCGGGAACTTACCAACCAGTGATAAGAGTAAACAGATCTCAAGAGTTGCGTCCGGCCGCGTCCTAGCCCTGTCCGCAGCAGACCCGGACCGAGCCCAGCGGCGCCCGCGCCTCGATCTTCCGCGGCGCGCCCTTCACCGCGTCGACCTCCACCTCGGTGCGGCGGCCCTCGGTCGTCACGTCGTAGGTCTCCGGCGGCAGCCGCAGGTCGACGTCGCCGGTGGCCCGCGCGACGGCCCTGACCGTGAGCGGCGGGTTGGCGAAGTCCAGCCGTACGTCGCCCGAGCCGGTCTCGACGTCGGCCTGGCCGCCGAGCATCGCGTCGCCGTAGACGGACCCGGAACCGGACCTGGCCCAGACCTCGCCGGTGACCCCCTCGGCCCGCACGTTCCCCGACACGGTCGTCAGCCGCACGGCGCCGACCACGCTGTGGACCCCGAGGTCGCCGACGGTCGTCCGGGCCTCGACCCCGGTCTCGTAGGGCACCAGCAGCGTGTAGTCCGCCCGGCACACCGGACCGTCCGGCCGGGGTGCGGTGCCGCACCGGATGTCCAGCCGCAGGGTGTCGCCGTTCCAGTCCTCGGTGATCACCGGCCGGTCGATCGAGGTCCAGTTCACGGACCGGGAGATCGTCAGCTCTCCCGCGGGGCCCGGCACGATCTCGACGTTCACCTCGCCGCTGCCCGCGGTGACCTTCAGCGTGTCCAGCGCGAACGGGACCGTCCTGGCCCGCGTCTCCTGCGGCGCGGTGGCGCGGGCGAACCCGTTCCAGACCAGCAGGACGGACAGCAGCAGGGCGGTCACCGTCGCCACGGTTCCCGCCGTCAGCCAGATGGCCCTCACGGCATGCTCCTGATCTTGAGGAACTGCAGGACGGCGAGGACCCGGCGGTGATCGCCCTCCGCGGGGGACAGGTCGAGCTTGGTGAAGATGTTGCCGATGTGCTTGCCCACGGCCCCCTCGCTGAGCACGAGGGCCTGGCCGATGCCGGCGTTCGAGCGGCCCTCGGCCATGAGCTTGAGCACCTCGTGCTCACGGGGCGTCAGCCGTTCCAGCGGGTCGCTGTCGCCGCGCAGCAGGAGCTGGGCGACGACCTCGGGGTCGAGGGCGGTGCCGCCGCCGGCGACCCGGCGCAGGGCGTCGATGAACTCGGCCACGTCGGCCACCCGGTCCTTGAGCAGGTAGCCGACGCCGCCGGCCGCCGTGGACAGCAGGCGGGCGGCGTAACGTTCCTCGACGTACTGGGAGAGCACCAGCACGGCCAGGCCGGGATGCTGGCGGCGCAGCACGAGAGCGGCGCGCAGCCCCTCGTCGGTGTGCGTGGGCGGCATCCGGACGTCGGTGATCACCAACTCCGGCTGGTGCTCCTCGACGGCCCGCAGCAGGCCCTCGGCCTCGTCCACGGCCGCCACCACCCGCATGCCGGACGCGTCGAGCAGCCTGATCAGCCCCTCGCGCAGCAGGACGGAGTCCTCGGCCAGCACTACTCGCACGGCAGCTCCACCTCGATCGTGGTCGGCCCGCCGAACGGGCTGGACAGGCGCAGCGTCCCGTCCACGGAGTCGATGCGCTGGGCCAGGCCGCGCAGGCCGGTGCCGCCGTCCAGCCGGGCGCCGCCGCAGCCGTCGTCGTGGACGAGCACGTGCAGGCGGTCGCGCTCGCGCCGGACCGTCACCTCGGCCCTGGTCGCGGCGGCGTGTTTGGCGATGTTGGTCAGTGCTTCGGACACGATGAAGAAGGCCACCGCCTCGATGGTCGGGGACGCGCGCCGGTCGATGTCGACGCGCAGGCGTACGGGGAGAGGGGCCCGGGCCGCGACGCCGGACAGCGCCGCGTCGAGCCCCTGGTCGTTGAGCACGGCCGGATGCAGGCCGCGGACGAAGTCGCGCAGCTCCTTGAGCGCCTGCTTGGCCTCCTCGTGGGCCCGCTCGATCGCCTCACGGGCGGGCTCGGGCAGGTCGGTGAGGGTGGCCCTGGCCAGGCCGAGGTTCATGGCGAGCGAGACCAGGCGCTGCTGGGCGCCGTCGTGCAGGTCGCGCTCGATCCTGCGGCGCTCGGCGTCGGCGGCGTCGATCACGCCGGCCCGGCTCTCGGTCAGCGTCTCGATGCGCTGCCCCAGCTCGGTGCGGCTGGGCCCGAGCAGCGTGCGCGCCACCGACAGGTCGAGCGCCGCCATGCCCCTGGCCAGGACCGGGGCGAGCAGCAGCAGCGCCAGGCCGGTCGCCGTGGAAATCCCCACGATGACCGGATCGCGCAGATCGACGAGGAACACCAGCGGCGGCGCCTGCACCCGCGGCGGCACGAACGACAGCAGCCCCACCACGGCCGCGCCCCACGCCAACGCGACGAGGAAGGCCGCCGCCGCGCCCACGAAGGGCGACAGCAGGTGGTAGGCGATCTGCCGCCAGGTGGCCGCCCTGCGCCAGCCGGCCGGCGCCACCGGGGGCGGGATGCGGACGTCGAGGAAGGCCGCGAACCTGGACCGCTGCACCCGGGTGAACACCGGGACGCCGCGCCGCAGCAGCGGCGGGGCCACGGCCAGCAGCAGCGTGAGCCCGCCGAGCACCACGGCGACCGGCAGCCCGATCATCACGTGGGACGTGTCGAGCCAGGCACGCGCCGACCAGGGACGGGGGACTTTCATGCGTCAAAGGTATTGACCCACCAGACCCCCACGAAATGGGCCTGGTGTGCCGGTGGACGGTAGAGCTAACCCCACCCTCGAACAATTGCCGCGCACCGAACATCTCACTCCCCAACAGACCAAGGGGAGGTTCGGATGTTCGCAGCAGGGGTCGCCGCGCTGGCGGCCGCGTCCACGGTCCTGGGCGGGTTACCGCACGGCATGTTGTTCCTGGAGAAGCACCCGCCCGCCAAGCAGTGGGAGACCTACACCGTCAAGAACTCCGCCACGCTGCCGCTCCAACTCGACCCGTGCCTGTCGCACCGGCGGCGGGACGGCGGCCGGCTGATGGCGCGGGCCGTCCTGTACTCCAGCGAGGACGAGATGAAGTACGAGCAGCTCGTCGTCTACCGGAGCGTCCGGCACGCCAAGGCCGCCATGCGCGTCCTGCGCGCGGACCTCAGGCGCTGCGCCGACGTGGGCAAGGGCGTCAACCGCCACCGCTACTTCACCAAGCCCCTGGACATGGGCGACGACGGCCTGCGCGCCGGCGGCCGGTTCTTCGAGAGCGGCGAGCACGCGGTCGCGGTCAGGCGCGGCGCGGCCCTCTACATCGCCGGCGAGTCGGCCTGGCCCACCGAGAGCCTGCCGCTCAAGGGCTTCCGCGGGCTGATCGACCAGGCCCGCCGGATGACCGTCAAGGTCTGCCGCCTGCCCGAGGCCGCCTGCTAGAGCACCCCCACCCGCCGCTTGAAGGCGGACGGGTCGAAGGAACCGCCCAGCGTGGCGCCCAGCCCCTCGCGCGCCATTCGGGCGAACGCCTCGCGGCCGAGTCGCCCGGCCCCTTCGGGCAGCACTCCCGCCAGCGGCCGCGCGGCCAGCATCTCCAGGTCGGCGACGTTGCTCCGCTCGATGATCCCGGTCTCCGGCGGCCAGCGCCCGATCACCACGCCCGCCGGGTCGAGCCCCCGGTGCGCCAGCGCCTCCAGGGTCAGCGCCGTGTGGTTGAGCGCCCCGATCCCGGCCCCCGCCACGACCAGCACCTGCGCGCCCACCAGCCGGGCCAGGTCGGCGATCGTCGCGCCGTCCTCGTCGAAGCGCACCAGCAAGCCGCCGGTGCCCTCCACGACGACCAGCCGGTTGCTCTCGGCCAGCTCCTCGACGAACCGGGCGGCGGCCGTCAGCGACACCGGCGGCACCCCGGCCACCCGCGCGGCGGCGGCCGGCGAGAGCGGCTCGCCGAAGCGCGCCAGCTCGAACGTGGTGCTCACCCCGGAAAGCCGGATCACCTCGTCGAGGTCGCGCCCGCCGCCGGTCTGCGCCGGCTTCACCACGGCGACGGACGCCCCCCGCTCCCTGGCCAGGGCGGCCACGGCGGCCGTCACGACGGTCTTGCCCACGCCGAAGTCGGTGCCGGACACGACGAGAACGCTCATCGTCCCAGCCTAGAAGCCGCCGCCCGCCATCCCGGTCAGGGACGCCGCAGGCGCGTGACGAACTTGTACCGGTCGCCGCGGTAGAGGGACTGCGCCCACTCCACCGGGTGGCCGTCGGCGTCGAAGGCGTGCCGGGTCAGCAGCAACATCGGCAGGCCGACGTCCACGCCCAGGGCCTTGGCGTCGTACGGGGTGGCGAGGACGGTCTCGATGATCTCCTCGGCGTCCGTGAGCCGTACGTTGTAGGCGTTGTGCAGCGTCTCGTACAGGGAGGCGTGCACCTCCAGCTCCCGCCGCAGGCGGGGGAAGCGCCGCGCGGACAGGTGGGTGGTGTCGATCGAGACCGGCTCGCCGTTGGCCAGCCGGAGCCGGTGGATGCGCAGCACCCGGCCGCCGGGGTTGATGGCCAGCCGCCGCGCCAGGGCCTCGTCCGCGGTGATGTAGCCGATCTCCAGGATCTTCGTGTCCGGCTCAAGGCCGGCGGTGCGCAGGTCGCCGATGTAGGAGGTGAGCTGGAGCACCTGCGCCACCTTCGGCTGGGCCACGAACGTGCCCTTGCCCTGGATGCGCAGCAGCCTGCCCTCCACGACCAGCTCGGTCAGCGCCTGGCGGACGGTGGTGCGCGAGGTCTCGAACCGCACGGCCAGCGTGCGCTCGGGAGGCAGGGCGGTGCCCGCGGGCAGGCTCTTGGTGAGCTCCAGAAGACTGCGTTTCACGTCGTAGTACTTGGGAACGCGGGGGCCGTCGTCGGTCACGCTCTCACCTTCACTTCTGGCACGGCGGTGAGGGCGTGTCTGATCACCGCGAGATCATCGGAACTCATATCGGCCCGAGCGGTCAACCACCTGGGAGGACGGCATATCCGCACGGAGCGCGCACACCGCCAAGTACGCGCGAATCCGGGCAGCTCAGACTGATTGTGAAGGATATCCACAGCTGCGTGCGCGATCGCAACCGAGGCCGGTGTCAGGCCCGCGTCGTCGAGGAGCCACCCGCCCGTGTCGATCACCTCCGGCAATGCCCGTGAAGCGCCGTCATGGGGATCGGGCGATCCCGCCGTGTGACGGTTCTCACAGTACGAGATTCCCCGAAAGTCGCGCCGGGTGCACGGCGACGCACCCGTGCCGCCCGCGTGCGGCGGCTTCACCGGGCAGGAGCTGCGCATTCGATCAGGGGGTCGGTTTGGCTGTTGGCGGCGAAAGCACGCATGATGCACTCGTGCCGACTCTCAGCGACCTCGTCGCCCGCCACACCGCACTCGACGAGGCGGACCTCGACTGGCTGCACTCGCTGGTCTCCGACTGGCAGCTGCTGGCCGACCTGTCCTTCGCCGACCTCATCCTGTGGGCGCCGCTGCTCGGTGAGAACGGCTGGATCGCCATCGCCCAGATGCGCCCCACCACCGGCCCCACCGTCTACCACGACGACATCGTCGGCAGCGTGGCCGCCAAGGGCGAGCGCCACCTCATCGACACCGCCTGGAACGAGCGCCGCATCTGCCGCGAGGGCGATCCCGACTGGTCCACGGGCGTCCCGGTGCGCGAGGAGACGATCCCGGTGCGCCGGGCGGTCGACAACGGCGAGGGCCGCTTCCTCGGGGTGATCCAGCGCTCCACGAACCTGTCCTCGGCGCGCACCCCGTCCCGGCTGGAGCTGACCTACCTGCAGAGCGCGTCGGACCTGGCGCAGATGGTGGCCGAGGGGCGTTTCCCGTTCTCGGGGGAGGAGCCGATCCTGGTGCGCTCGCCGCGCGTCGGCGACGGTCTGCTGCGGCTCGACCGGGCCGGGCGGGTCACGTACGCCTCGCCCAACGCGTTGTCGGCCTACCGGCGGCTGGGCCTGCACGCCGACCTGGTCGGCGCCGAGCTGGGCCGGGTGACGGCGACGCTGTGCTACTCCGACGAGCCGATCAACGAAGACCTGATGATCGTGGCCAGCGGGCGGGCGGCCAAGGAGACCGAGGTCGAGTCGGGCGGCACGATCGTGCAGCTCAGAGCCATCCCGCTGATCGTCGGCGGCGGCCGCATCGGCGCGCTCGTCCTCATAAGGGACGTCACCGAGCTGCGGCGGCGCGAGCGCGAGCTGATGACCAAGGACGCCACGATCCGCGAGATCCACCACCGCGTGAAGAACAACCTCCAGACGGTCGCCGCGCTGCTGCGGCTCCAGGCGCGGCGCCTGCAGGTGCCCGAGGGCCGCGAGGCGCTGGAGGAGGCCGTGCGCCGCGTCGGCTCGATCGCCATCGTGCACGAGACGCTGTCGCACGCGCCGGAGGAGTTCGTCGACTTCGACGAGATCGCCGACCGGGTGATCGCGATGGCGGGCGAGGTGTCGGCGGCCGAGGCGGCGGTCACGCCGCGCCGGGTGGGCGCGTTCGGCGTGCTGCCCTCGCTCATCGCCACGCCGCTGGCCATGGCGCTGACCGAGCTGCTGCAGAACGCGTTGCAGCACGGGCGTCCCAAGCGGATGGAAGTGCTGGTCGAGCCCGCCCCCGACCGGCTGAACGTCACCGTCTGGGACGACGGGCGCGGCCTTCCCGCGGACTTCGACCTCGACAAGTCCACCAGTCTGGGGCTGCAGATCGTCCGCACGCTGGTGGAGGGGGAGCTGTCGGGCAAGCTGACGATCGAGCCGCGGGAGGGCGGCGGCACGCACGTCGGGTTGTCGATCCCGCTGCCGTCCGCCTGAAGAGTCCGCCGGGCCGGGCGACCGTCGTCAAGGGCGGCGCCCGGTCCGTGCGAGCCTGGCCGCCGCGTGCACGACGCGACGGGGTCTTGGCGGAAACGTCGATCACGCCAAGCTGGGCGGCTCCTGCGGGGAAAGCAGGGTCGATCGGAGGTGGATCAGACGGGGCAGATCAGGCGGGGCAGATCAGGCTGAGGCGCGGGCGCGGGCGCGGGCGGTGCGGCGCTTGAGGGCGCGGCGCTCGTCCTCGCTCAGACCGCCCCAGACGCCGGCGTCCTGTCCGGACTCCAGCGCCCACTTCAGGCAGGCGTCGACGGCCGGGCAGGACCGGCAGACCTGCTTGGCCTCTTCGATCTGCATCAGGGCAGGGCCGGTGTTGCCGATCGGGAAGAACAGCTCGGGGTCCACGTCACGGCAGGCAGCTCGGTGGCGCCAGTCCATGCGTCCACTCCTTAGTAGATGGAACCTTTGGTCGGCTCCGTGCGGCTACTACTTTGTGAAGAGTTTCACTAACTCGCGCGAACAATTACCCGGATCCAGGTGTTGGACCGGGGGTTGTCCGCCTGACGGCCGGAGGGCCTTGGGGTTGTTAAAGGTCCTACGTTCCGACGTCAGTCTTGAGCCTTCCAGCCACGCAGAGTGCACGCAAGAGGGGTGGGGCGAAGTTTTGGCGGTTATGGATGTCGGATGCGTCACACAATGACCGAATGTAACCAGCTAGACCAGAACTTGTAACGCGTTCGGGGTAGACCGGAACGTTACGGATTCGCGTTCGCCCAGGTAGTCCCCGTCCAGCTGGAAGGCCACGGGACGGTCGGCGGCGAGGGTGAACTCGGCCTCGTCGTGCAGCTGGACGAGGTGTTTGCCGGACGGGACGGCGTCACTCTCCGTGAGGATCTGCCGGATCAGCCCGGCGATCTGGACGGGCCCCATCCGCCTCAGCCCGAGCAGGTCGAGCCCGGTCTCGAAGCTCGCCCACGGCGTCGGCGTCACCGGCTTGGCCCCCAGGTACGTCCACGGCGAGGTGTTGGAGATGATCGCCATGAACACGCCGTCGGCCGCCGGGATGCCAGGCCCGGTCAGGGTCATCGGAGCGTGCCGTTTGTCCGTGGCCAGATAGTGCCGCAGAGCGGTGTTCACATACCGGGCGGGAGTGGCCTTCCTCCCGGTGCCGCGCAGGCCCTCCACGGCCCGTACGACCTCGGCGTCGTACCCCATGCCCGCGCAGAACGTGAAGTACCGGCTCTCTCCCTCCCAGAGCGCGTGGCCCAGGCCCACGGTCCGGCGCCGGCCCTCTCTCAGCGCCTCCAGGACCGCGCCGGTGGCCTCGACCGGGTCGTTCGGCAGCCCGAGGGAACGGGCGAACACGTTCGCGCTGCCGCCGGGGATCACGATGAGGCCGGGACGGCCGGAGCTCGGATCGTCGGCCGGCGGGACGTCGTGGCCGTCGACCGGGTTGAGCAGGCCGTTGACGGTCTCGTTGATCGTGCCGTCGCCGCCGAGCACCGCGACCACGTCGAAGCCCTTGGCGCGGGCCGTGGCCGCCAGCGTCGCGGCGTGCCCCCGGTAGCCGGTCTCCTCCACCGACAGCTCCACGGCCGCGCCCAGCGCGCGGATCAACACGTCCCTCGTGCGGGCGTTGGTGGTGGTGGCCTTGGGATTGACCAGCAACATTGCGCGCATATCGCCAGCGTAGTCGCTGATCGCCCACCCGCTCGGGGTGGGGGAACATCCCCGGCGGGACCGGCCCCGGGGGCGGATAGGGTTTGGCTGTGTCGAAGCGTCCGTGGAGTTTGCTCGTCGCCGCCGTCGTCGTGGCCCTGGAGGGGCTCATCGCGCTCGGGCTCGGGATCTACGTCGCGGTGGAGACGGTGGTGAGCACCCCTGACAGTCTCACCACGGCCATCGCGGAGTCGGCCTTCGGGCTGCTGATCGGGGCCGGGCTGCTCTGGGTCGCCTGGGGCGGCCTGCTGCGGGCGGAGCGGTGGGGGAGGTCGCCCGGCGTGGTGACGCAGATCTTCCTGCTGCCCGTCGGGGGCACGCTCATCCAGTCAGCTCAGCCGCTGATCGGCGTGCCGCTGATCGTGCTGGCCCTGACCGGGCTGGGGGCGCTGTTCGCGCCCCCCACCACCCATGCGCTCTACGGGGACGGTTAGTCCTCCGCGGTCAGCCCTTCGCGCAACTGGGCGAGAGTACGGGCCAGCAACCGGGACACGTGCATCTGCGAGATGCCGAGCTCGGTCGCGATCTGCGACTGCGTCATGTTCCCGAAGAACCGCAGCAGCAGGATGCGCTTCTCGCGCGGCGGCAGCCGTTCGAGCAGCGGCTTGAGCGACTCGCGGTACTCGACGCCCTCCAGCGACTCGTCCACGATGCCCAGCGAGTCGGACACCGCGGGGGCGTCGTCGTCGCCGGAGTCGGGCGCGTCGAGGGACACCGTGGAGTAGGCGTTGGCCGACTCCAGGCCCTCGAGCACCTCCTCCTCGGTCATCTTGAGGTAGGCGGCCAGCTCGGCGACCGTGGGCGCGCGGCCCTCGCGCTGCGACAGGTCGCTGATCGCCTTGGTCAGCGAGAGCTTCAGCTCCTGCAGGCGGCGCGGCACCCGGACCGCCCAGCCCTTGTCGCGGAAGTGCCGCTTGATCTCGCCGACGATGGTGGGCGTGGCGTAGGTGGAGAACTCCACCCCGCGCTTGAGATCGAACCGGTCGATCGACTTGATCAGGCCGATCGTGGCGACCTGGGTGAGGTCGTCGAGCCACTCGCCGCGGTTGCGGAAGCGGCGGGCCAGGTATTCGACCAGCGGAAGGTGAAGCTCGACCAGCTCGTCCCTGATGCGCTGGCGTCGCGGTTCCTCGGGACCCAGCTCGGCCAGCTCGGCGAAGAGCAAGCGGGCGCGAACCCTGTCGGGCACGGCGTGTTCGCTGGTGGCCATGGCTCCAGTCCTTTCCGTCACGCCGGCCTCGCTGCGCCTCGGCGCTTACGCAGGACGATCGCCATGCGGTCGGGGGAGTCGGTCACGGCGTCGACGTCGTCGGCCAGGGCGGTCAGCACCATCCAGGCGAAGTCGTCGCGCTTGGGGGCGGAGCTGCCGACGGTGGCCACCTCGACGCTGACCTTCATCACGTCGCCGGTCAGCTCGAACTCGGCGGTCAGGTCGGTGCCCGGAACCGCCTCGCTCAGCAACATGGCGCACGCCTCGTCGACCGCGATGCGCAGATCTTCGATCTCGTCCAGGGTGAAGTCAAGCCGGGCGGCCAGGCCGGCGGTGGCCGTGCGCAGCACCGACAGGTAAGCGCTCGCGGCGGGGAGCCTGATGCTCACCACGTCGCGGATGCCCGCTACACCCTCCGCACGCGTCTCGGTTTCCTCGGTCACGTTCCTCCTCGCGTTTCCGACGCCAACTGCAACTTACCGCCCCCGGGAGGTCCTTGGCGGATTCAGACTCGCCATCAACGGAAAAGGCTCTGTGCGGTCTGGACCGCACAGAGCCTTTTATGCCGTTTAGGCGGCCTTGGTCTCCCAGAAGATCTTGGAGATCTCGTCGATCTTGGCCAGGAGCTCGTCGGCCTTGCCGCCGTCGACGGTGCCCTTGGCGGCCGCGGCGCCCGCCAGCTTGGTGGCCTCCCAGAAGAGCTGGTGCAGCTGGGGGTACTGCTCCAGGTGCGGCGGCTTGAAGTAGTCGGTCCAGAGCACCCACAGGTGGTGCTTGACCAGCTCGGCCCGCTGCTCCTTGATGATGAGCGCGCGGGTGCGGAAGACCGGGTCGTCGCTGGCCTCGTACTTCTCCATGATCGCCTTGACCGACTCGGCCTCGATCCGGGCCTGGGCGGGGTCGTAGACCCCACAGGGCAGGTCGCAGTGGGCGGAAGCGACATGCTTGGGTCGTAGCAGTCGTGCGAGCATCAGAAAGTCCTTCCTTGATGCTGAATCAGCTTGGTCCACAACCGACCTTACTCGGGTCCCAACGCCTGTGGAGTAGGGGGTCTCTGCCCATGAGAGTGCGTGTCGAGGGCGATTCGATGCGTCCGGCGCTGGTCCCCGGCGACTGGCTCCTCGTCCGCCGGGGGGCCGCCGTCCATCCGGGTGACCTCGTCGTGGCCCGGCTGCCCGGCGACCCCGATCAGCTCATCGTGAAACGCGCCCAGTGGCACGGCGAGGGCGGCTGGTGGCTGGAGAGCGACAACCAGCGCGCCGGCGGGCGTCGCGACAGCTGGGACTTCGGGCCGGTCGAGGAGATCGTCGGGCGCGTCGTGTTGCGCTACTGGCCGCTGGTGCGCCGCAGATGACCCCTCAGAGGCCCCCTCAGCCCTCCTGGGCGTTCCTGCGGCGCCGGTAGGCCGCCACATTGGCGCGCGTGGCGCAGCGGGGCGAGCAGTAGCGGCGGGAGCGGTTGGAGGAGGTGTCGAGGAAGGCGCGGGCGCAGCGCGGCTCGTGGCAGCGGCCCAGCCGGTCGGCGCCCACCTCGGCGACGACCGCCGCCAGGCCCATCACCGCGCTGGCGGCGGAGTCCTCGGCCAGGTGGAGGTGCCAGCCCTGGCCGTCGTGGTCCGACAGTCGCGGGTGCACCGGATAGCGCACGAGCAGGGCGTTGAGACGCTCGGCCACCGCGCGCGCGTCGCCCGCGACGTCGAACACGGCGGCCAGCTCGGCGCGCAGGGCGGTCAGCTCCGGGGGAGGGGCGGGATCGTTGATCAGGCGGACCGCCCACTCTGCGTAAGAGGTCAGGTCCATGCGGGAGTATTACACGAGTCGCCGGGCCCCCGGCACCTCCGGGGGCCCGGACGGCTCACTCCTCCGGGTGCAGCACCCGGTGCAGGAACGCGCGGGTGCGCTCGTGCCGCGGGTCGCCGATCACCTGGGCGGGGTCGCCGTCCTCGACGACGACGCCGCCGTCCATGAAGACCACCCGGTCGGCCACCTGGCGGGCGAAGCCCATCTCGTGGGTGACCACGAGCATGGTCATGCCCTCCTCGGCCAGCTTGCGCATGACCGTGAGCACGTCGCCGACCAGCTCGGGGTCGAGCGCCGAGGTGGGCTCGTCGAACAGCATCAGGTCGGGGTTCATGGCCAGCGCCCTGGCGATGGCCACCCGCTGCTGCTGCCCGCCGGACAGCTGGGTCGGGTAGGAGTCGCACTTGGCGCCGACGCCCACCTTCTCCAGGTTCTCCCGGGCCACGACCTCGGCCTCCCGCCGGCCGCGCTTCAGCACGCGCTGCTGGGCGATCATGACGTTCTGCAGCGCGGTCATGTGCGGGAACAGGTTGAACTGCTGGAAGACCATCCCGATGCGGCGTCTTACGGCGTCGATGTCCACGTCGGGGTCGGTCACCTCCACGCCCTGCACGAACACCTTGCCCTTGGTGGGCTCCTCCAGCAGGTTCACGCAGCGCAGCAGCGTGGACTTGCCCGAGCCGGACGGCCCGATGACGCACACCACCTGGCCCGGCTCGACCGTCATGTCGATGCCCTTGAGCACTTCGTTCTGGCCGAAGTACTTGTGCAGCTCTCGTAGCTCGATGGCGTGCGTCATTGGCTCCTCCGCTTACGCCCCTCAAGCCGGGACGCGAGGTAGCCCAGCGGGATCGTGACGATCAGGTACGTCACGCCGGCGACCATGATGGGCGTGGCGTTGGCGTACTGGGAGGCCAGGTCGTTGCCGAACTTGGCCAGCTCGACGTACTCGCCGGAGACGCCCAGGAACAGCACCAGCGAGGAGTCCTTGAGCAGGGACACGAACTGGTTGGTGGTCGGCGGGATCACCATGCGGATGGCCTGCGGGATGACCACCGTCACCTGCGCCCGGGTCGCGGACATGCCGAGCGACCTGGCGGCCTCCGTCTGGCCCTTGGGGACCGCCTGCAGGCCCGCCCGGAAGACCTCCGCCTGGTAGGCGGCGCCCACCAGGCCGAGGCCCAGGATGCCCTGTCCGTACGTGCCGAACGGCACCTCGAACCCGGGCAGCGCGAGCGGCAGGAAGGTGATCATCAGGAAGATGAGCAGCGCCGGCAGGCCGCGGAAGATCTCGATGTAGACGGTCGCGATCCACCGGTACGGCCGCACCTGCGACAACCGCATGAGCGCGAGCAGCAGCCCGAGCACGAACGCGAAGACGAAACCGCCCACCGTGTAGATGATCGTGTTGCGCAGCGCGATCGTGAACAGGTCGGGCAGCGCCTGCTTGGCCACGTCGACCTTGGCGAAGTTCTGGGCGAGGCTGGCCCAGTCGGCGTACAGGACGACAGCGACGAGCACGGCGGCCAGCACGACGTACTGGACGGCCCGCGTGATCCGCTGTTTCTTCCGAGGGCTGAGCCCGGCCCGGCCGGGCTCAGCGGTCTTCGGCTGGTCGGCCATGGATCAGCCCAGCTCGCCGGGCTTCTTGCCGAACCACTTCACGTAGATCTTCTCGTAGTTCCCGTCCTGCTTGGCCTTGGTGATCTCTTCGTTGATCGTCTTGAGCAGGGTCGGGTCGGCGCCCTTCTTCAGGCCGATGCCGTACTGCTCGCCGGTGTCCAGGCTGGCGATCAGCTCGAACTTCTCGGCGATCTCGGGCTTCTTCAGCCAGGTCAGCACCACGGGAAGGTCCTGGACGATCACGTCGGCCTGCCCGGCCTGCAGGGCCAGCAGCTCCTTGGCCGAGTCGGCGTACTCGGTGGGGTTGAGGCCCTGCTTCTTGACGTAGTCGAGGCCGGTCGTGCTGGCCTGCGCGCCCAGCTTGAGGTTCTTGGCCTTGACGTCCTCAAGGGACTTGGCGCCCGAGCCCTTCTTGGCCAGCAGCGCCTGGGTGGCGTCGAAGTAGGGCTCGGAGAAGTCGATGTTCTGCTTGCGCTCGTCGGTGATCGTCATGCCGGCGGCGGCCACGTCGCACTTGCCCGCGGCCATGGCGGCGCCACTCTTGATCACCGCGAAGTCGATGTCCACGATGTTCTGGGTCACGCCGAGCTTCTTCGCGGCGAGGTCGACGATGTCCACGTCGAACCCGACGATCTTGCCGCTGTCGTCCTTGAACTGGAACGGCTCGTACGGGATGTTCGTGCAGACCGTGAGCTTGCCGGGCTGGACGAGCTTCACGCCGCCGGCCGCGGAGGCGCTCGCGCCGGTCGTGCTGCCGGAGGAGCCTCCGGTGTCGCTGCCACAGGCGCTGAGGGCGAGAGCGGCGGTCAGGGCGAGCGCGCCGACAGCGTAGCCACGGCGGCCCTTGGGGCTGAGGGCCATGTACGGCCTCCTCGAAAGAGTTATGCCACGTAACTTGCGTTTTGTGCAGTTTAAATGGGGTTTAGCTGCGGTCCGTCATCCCGCGTTTAACGATGCGTCAACGGAACGGCGTCGGCTCCGACACCATCGACCATCTCACCATGTGGCACTATGGGGAGACGGGTGACCCCCGTAACCCCTCAGAGACGACCGACGAGGGGGAGCTTGGCAGCTACCGAAGCCAGCCCACTCGCGCTCGTACGCCGAAGGTCTCTTCCGCTCCGATGAATACAGGGGTCGCTGTGTCTGCCACGCCCGCTTCTGCTTCCGTCGAACCGCTCGACCTCGATCCGGCCTTCGCGCTCCACCGCGGGGGCAAGCTGGAGGTCCGCTCGACCATTCCCGTCCGCGACGCCGACGACCTGTCGCTCGCCTACACGCCCGGCGTCGCCCGGGTCTGCACCGCCATCGCCGAGACGCCTTCGCTGGTCAACGACTACACCTGGGTCTCCAACGTGGTCGCCGTCGTCACCGACGGCACCGCCGTGCTCGGCCTGGGCGACATCGGGCCGTCGGCCGCCATGCCGGTCATGGAGGGCAAGGCGCTGCTGTTCAAGGAGTTCGGAAACGTCGACGCCGTCCCGATCTGCCTCGACTGCACCGACGTCGACGCGCTGGTCGAGACCGTCGTGCGCCTCGCGCCGTCGTTCGGCGGCGTCAACCTGGAGGACATCAGCGCCCCGCGCTGCTTCGAGGTCGAGGACCGGCTGCGCGACCTGCTCGACATCCCGGTCTTCCACGACGACCAGCACGGCACCGCCATCGG
>NZ_JBSFGJ010000033.1:0-43576 GCF_053596515.1 Nonomuraea sp. NPDC001684 | reverse complement strand
GCCGCGCTCTCCCACGCGAGGGTTCGCGCCGGTTCGACGGCCACCGGAGAGGCGGCGTCGGCGGACCGGCCCGGAGCCGCCGCCGGTGCGGGCCGCAAGGCAGTGGCCGACGTGGCGGCCTCCGTCGCCGGGCGGCCGTGGCCCTGAAACCCCCGAAATGGGCGCCGCCCGCCGGAAGAGCGTGCGTAAAACCTTGTAGAGGGGTTATTGGGGGGAGTCGAAGGGGGCGAGGAGCAGGCGGAGGAGGGCGGCGAGGGAACGCTGGTCGGCGGGTTGGAGGCCGGAGAGCAGGTCGCGCTCACGCCGCAGCAGGTCGGCGAACGCCGCGTCCACCCGCGCCACCCCCGTGTCCGTCAGCGAGACCAGCACGCCGCGCCGGTCCTCGGGGTCAGGTCGCCGCCGTACCAGACCCGCCTGCGCGAGCCGGTCGATGCGGTTGGTCATCGTCCCGGACGTCACCAGTGTGGCCCGTAGCAGGGCCCCGGGACTCAGCTCGTACGGCTTCCCGGCCCGCCGCAACGCGGTGAGCACGTCGAACTCCCAAGGTTCCAGATCATGTTCGGCGAACGCCGCCCGCCTGGCGCGGTCGAGATGTTTGGCCAGCCGTGACACCCTGGAGAGGACCTGGAGGGGCTCGACGTCGAGATCGGGCCGCTCGATCCGCCATGCCGCGACCAGCCGGTCGACCTCGTCATCCTGTGGCGTCATGACACAGAGTCTACTGTCTTGACATCGAGATATCTCTCTCGATATCAATTATCTCTATGTCAAGAGATATCTGGGACCCGGTGACCTACGCCGTCTACGCCGACGAGCGGTCGCGGCCGTTCATCGAGCTGATGTCCAGAGTCGGTGCGGTGGCTCCCGATTATGTCGTGGACGCGGGTTGCGGCAGCGGCGAACTCACCGTCATGCTGGCCGAACGCTGGCCGGACGCCACCGTCGAGGGCTTCGACGCCTCGCCCGCGATGATCAGCAAGGCTCGCAAGCTCACCGGCTCGGTGCATTTCGCCGTGGCCGACGTCGACACCTGGCACCCCGACCGTCCCATGGACGTGATCGTCTCCAACGCCGTCCTGCAGTGGGTGCCCTCCCACCACGGCGTGCTCGAACACTGGCTGGAGGAGCTGGCCCCCGGCGGCTGGCTGGCCTTCCAGGTGCCGGGCAACTTCGACGCCCCGAGCCACGTCGCCATCCGGGAGCTGTGCGCCTCCCGCGCCTGGTCCGACCGGCTCAGCGACCTCAACAGGACCAACCCGGTGGACGACCCGATCCAGTATCTCGACTTCCTCAACGACGGCGGCTGCCAGGTGGATGCCTGGGAGACCACGTACGTGCACCTGCTCCAGGGCGAGAACCCGGTCCTCGACTGGGTCTCCGGCACGGCCCTGCGCCCGATCTTCGACCGGCTCGACCCGGCGGAGCAGCGGCGGTTCAAGGCCGACCTGGCCGGGCCGCTCGCCGAGGCCTACCCGGCCAGAAGCTACGGCACCCCCTTCCCTTTCCGTCGAATCTTCGTAGTCGCCCAGAAATGACCGGGGCTCAGGAACGACCCGTGGAGACCCAGACATGACGATCAAAGCTCTGCACCACGTCCAACTCGCCGCGCCCAAGGGCAGCGAGCCCGAGCTGCGCGCCTTCTACGGCGACGTGCTCGGCCTGCGCGAGGTCCCCAAGCCGCCGGAGCTGGCCAAACGCGGCGGCGCCTGGTTCCGCGGCGACGGCGTGGAGATCCACCTCGGCATCGAGGACGACTTCAGGCCCGCGCGCAAGGCCCACCCGGCGTTCCTGGTCGAGGACCTCGACGCCTACGCCGCCAGGATCCCCGGCGCGGTGCCCGACGACCTCTTCCCGGGCTACCGCCGCATCTACGTCACGGACCCCGTGGGCAACCGCATCGAGCTCCTGCAGGCCGTGTGATGTTCACCTGCAGGTGGCATCATGGTCCGATATCGGACACTTGTGAGGTGCAGTGGGCATCGAGATCGAGGACAAGTTCGACGTTCCGACCGACTACACGATCCCGGACCTGAGTAGCCTGGCCCAGGTCACGGGCCCGCGCAGTCATCAGCTCGTGGCGCTCTACTACGACACGGCCGACCTGCGGCTGGCCGCGCGCGGCGTCACGCTCAGACGCAGGCGCGGCGGCGACGACGCGGGCTGGCACCTGAAGCTGCCCAAGGCCAGGGGCGTGCGCCAGGAGATCACCTGCCCGCTCACCCGCAGCACCAAGGTCGTGCCGCCGGAGCTGGCCGAACTCGTCCGGGCCTACGCCAGGGGCGCGGAGCTCCAGGTGGTGGCCGAGCTCGACACCCGACGCAGCGTCACCCTGCTGCACGACGGCGGCACCCGGCTGGTCGAGATCGCCGACGACCGCGTGAAGGGCACCGTCCACCGGGACGGCAAGGTGCTGCGGTGGCGCGAGGTCGAGGCCGAGCTGCTGGCCGAGGATCGGCGCGACCTGCTGGCCAAGGTGGGCAAACGGCTGCGCAAGGCCGGGGCGAGCCCGGCGGGCAGCGCCAGCAAGCTCGCCCGGCTCCTCGAACCCGCCCCGCCCGCCAGGGCCGCCACCGAACCCGGCACGGCGGGCGAGACCGTCATCGACTATCTGTCGAGCCAGGTCGCCGCCCTCCTCAGCCAGGATCCGCGGGTGCGCAGGGCCGAGGAGGACGCCGTCCACCAGATGCGGGTGGCCTCGCGCAGGCTGCGCAGCGCGCTCAAGGCGTTCAAATCGGTGGTGACCGGCACGGAGCAGGTCCAGGAGGAGCTGCGCTGGCTCGGCACGGTGCTCGGCGAGGCCCGCGACCTGGAGGTGATCAGGGCCAGGTTCGCCGGGGAGTTGTCCGGCCTCGCCCCCGAGCTGGTCACCGGCCCCATCCAGACCCGGCTCGGCGCGGACCTGCGCGGCCGCGAGCAGGAGGCGTACGAGCGCATCAAGGACGCGCTCAGCGGCGACCGCTACTACACCCTCCTGGACGCCCTCGACGCCCTGATCGCCACCCCCGAACTGGGCAAGGCCGCCGCCAAGCCGGCGAAGGACAAGCTCACCGCCCTCGCCGCCGCCGGCTGGGACCGCGTGACCAGGGCGTACGAGGTAGCCCAGGCTACTGAGGACCCCGGACGCCGCGAGATCGCCCTGCACGACGTCCGCAAGGCGGCCAAACGCGCTCGATACACCGCCGAAGCCCTCGAACCCACCCTCGGCAAGGGCATGGCCAGGCTGGCCGAGCTGGCCGAGAACGTCCAGGAGGTGCTGGGGGCGCACCGGGACGGCGTGGTCGCCCAGGAGACGCTGGCCAAGGAGGCCGAGGGCGCCCGGCAGGCGGGCGAGGACACCTTCACGTACGGGCTGCTGATCGGGATCGAACGCAACACCGCCGAACGTGCCGAGGCCGATTTCCCCAGAGTCTGGGCGGAAACCGTGAAGGCGGTTAAGAAGGTTCTATGACGAACCTTCCGGCAATACCCTTCGCGCGCAGCGACCCCCTCGACGTTCCGGCGGCCTACCGGGAGCTGCGGGCGAGGGAGGGCATCGCGCGGGTGCGCACCGCGGTGGGCGACGAGGTCTGGCTGGTCACCGACTACGAGCAGGCACGCAGGCTGTTCACCGACAGCCGGCTGGGACGTTCCCACCCCGAGCCCGAGCGGGCGCCGCGCGTGTCGAACTCGGCCCTGCTCGGCGGGCCGCAGGGCGAGGCCGCCACCGAGAAGGCCGACCACGAGCGCCTGCGCAAGCTGCTCGCGCCCTCCTTCTCGGCCCGCCGGATGAGGCGGCTGGCCGGCGAGGTCGGCGTCCTGGTCGAGGAGCGGCTGGACCGCCTGGCCGGGCTGACGCCGCCGGCCGACCTGCACGCCGAGCTCTCCTTCCCGCTGCCCGTGCTGGTCATCTGCCGGCTGCTCGGCGTCCCGTACGAGGACAGGGAGTACTTCAGCGGCGTGTCCGCACGCATGGCGGACCTCCAGGACGAGGCGGCCGGCGTCGCGGCACGGGCGGAGCTGAGCGCCTACATGGCCGGGCTGATCGCCCGCAAACGGCACGAACCGGCCGAGGACGTCCTGTCGGACCTGGCGGGCGAGCTGGACGACGACGGCAAGATCGCCGAGCTGGCCGCCGGCCTGCTGTTCGCCGGGCACGAGACCACGGTCAACCGCATCGACCACGGCGTGCTCCTGCTGCTGGCCAACCCCGGCCAGCTCGACCTGCTGCGGTCGGACCCCGGGCTCGCGCCCGCCGCGGTCGAGGAGATCCTGCGCATGGCCGTGCCGAGCCTGCACGGCCTGCCCAGGTACGCCCACGAGGACATCGAGATCGACGGCCGCACGATCCGCCGCGGCGAGGCCGTCGTCCTCAATACCGGCGTGGCGAACCGGGACGAACAGGTCTATCCCGATCCCGACACCTTCGTCATCGGCCGTCCTGCGACCGACCCGCATCTCGCCTTCGGGTACGGCCCGCGGTTCTGCGTCGGCGCGAGCCTGGCCAGGGTGGAGCTGGAGGCGGTGTTCAGCCGGCTGTTCCAGCGTCTCCCCGGACTGCGCCTGGCCGTGCCGGTCGCCGAGCTGCCGCGCAACGAGGGCAGGGTCACCCAGGGGTTCGCCCGTCTGCCGGTCACCTGGTGAGCCGTCAGGTCGCGTAACGCTTTACCTGGTGAGCCGTCAGGTCGCGTAACGCTCCACGCCGACGACGCGCCCGCCGACCCGGTGCAGCACCGCGAACGCGCCCTTGCGCAGGTGCACGTCCTTGCCGCTCAGCGCGTGGATCAGGTGTGGCAGGACCTTGCCGTGGCTGCACACGGCGGCGGGCACGGCGAGGTCGCCGACCAGTCTCGGCGTCTTGTGCGGGTCCTGGCCCTCCTCGCTGAGCAGCGGCTCGGTCCTGATCTCGGTCCTGATCTCGGCCCCGTACGGCTCCAGCGTCTGGACGCACCGCCGGCTGGGCGAGCTGACCAGCAGCTCGGGCCGGTACGCGGGCAGCACGGTGGCCAGGGCGGCGGCCTGGGAGCCGCCGTGGTCGTCCAGCGGGCGCAGCGCGTCGTCGCCGTCCCACCGGCTCCTGGACCCGGCCGTGGCGTGCCGGACGAGCACCAGCGGCACGGTCGCGAGCGGCGCGGCGGCCAGGGCGCGCAGCAGCCCGGCGTCCCACTCGTAGGTCAGCAGCTCGCGAGCCCGGTCGACGGGCAGCCAGCGCAGCCCGTCGACCTCGTCGCCCGGCTCGAAGCCGGCGTCGGAGGCGACCCGCGCCGTCCAGTAGTCGACGCGCTTGAGCCGGCCGCCGCTGAGGTAGTGGATCGGCGGCAGGGCCCGGCCCAGGACGGCCGTCAGGCCGGTCTCCTCGGTGACCTCGCGCAGGGCGGCGGCGATGACGTGCTCGCCGCTCTCCAGCTTGCCCTTGGGGAAGGTCCAGTCGTCGTAGCGCGGTCGGTGGATCACCGCCACCTCGGGGCTGCTCTCCGCGCCCCTCCAGACCACGGCTCCGGCGGCCCGGAGCAGGTCAGTCGTCAACGGTCCTCCATCGCCTGGTGCCGACGAGGTGGCTCTGCAGGTCCTCGCCCTGGTGGCGGATCCAGGTGCCGTCGGAGTTGAGCCACCACGCGTTCGTGGTGTCGGCCATGGCCAGGTCCATCAGCTCGATCAGGTACGCCTTGTGCTGCTGGGAGGTCACCTTGACCAGCGCCTCGACGCGGCGGTCGAGGTTCCTGCGCATCAGGTCGGCGCTGCCGATCCACACCTCGGGACGCCTGCCGAGGCCGAACTCGTACACGCGGGAATGCTCCAAAAAGCGCCCCAAAACCGACCTTACGCGGATATTTTCGGACAAATTGGGGATTCCGGGGCGAAGGATGCAGATTCCGCGCACCCACAGGTCCACCGGCACCCCAGCCCTGGACGCCCGGTAGAGCGCGTCGATGATCGGCTCGTCCACCAGCGAGTTCGTCTTGATCCTGATCCGCGCCGGGCGGCCCGCCTGCTGGTGGGCGATCTCCCGGTCGATCCTGGCCAGCAGGCCGCTGCGCATCGAGTGCGGCGCGACCAGCAGCCGGCGGTAGGCCGAGTGGTTGGAGTAGCCGGTCAGGTGGATGAACAGGTCGGTGACGTCCTCGCCCACCAGCGGGTCGGCGGTGAGCAGGCCGAAGTCCTCGTACTGGCGGGCCGTCTTGGGGTTGTAGTTGCCGGTGCCGATGTGGCAGTAGCGGCGCAGCTCGCCCGAGGGCTCCTGCCGTACGACGAGGGCCAGCTTGCAGTGGGTCTTCAGGCCGACCACGCCGTAGACCACGTGGCAGCCGGCCCGCTCCAGCTTCCTGGCCCAGGAGATGTTGGCGTGCTCGTCGAAACGGGCCTTGATCTCCACGACCACGACGACCTGCTTGCCCGCCTCGGCCGCGTCGATCAGCGCGTCGACGATGGGGGACTCGCCGCTGGTCCGGTAGAGGGTCTGCTTGATCGCCAGCACCCGCGGGTCGGCCGCGGCCACCTCGATGAAACGCTGCACGCTGGTCGCGAACGAGTCGTACGGGTGGTGCAGCAGCACGTCGCGCTCGCGCAGGGTGGAGAAGAGGTCGTCCTCGGCGTTGATCACCTCGGCCGGCACGAACGGGCGGAAGCTCAGCTCGCCGCGGTCGAGGTCGGCGATGGCGTGCAGGCCGGTCAGGTCGAGCGGGCCGGGCAGCCGGTAGATCTCGTGCGGGGCCAGCTCCAGCTCCTCGATGAGCGGGGCCAGCACCTCCGGCGTGATCGTCTCCTCGACCTCCAGCCGCACGGGCGGCCCGAACCGCCGCTTGAGCAGCTCCTTCTCCAGCGCCTGCATGAGGTTCTCGGTGACGTCCTCGTCGACGTCGAGGTCTTCGTTCCTGGTGACGCGGAAGACGTGGTGCTGGAGGATCTCCATGCCCTTGAAGAGCTGGCCGAGGTGCGCCGCGATGACGTCCTCCAGCGGCACGAACCGGTCCTTCGACGCCGGCACGAACCGGGGGAGCTGCGAGGGCACCTTCACCCGCGCGAAGACGGTGTGGTCGGTGATCGGGTTACGCACCAGCACGGCCAGGTTGAGGCTGAGCCCGGAGATGTAGGGGAACGGGTGCGCCGGGTCGACCGCCAGCGGCGTCAGCACCGGCCTGATCCGCTCCCTGAACAGCTTGCGCAGCTCCGTGCGCTCCTCGCGGCCCAGGTCGTCCCACCGGACGATCTCGATGCCCTCGGTCGCGAGCTGGGGGCAGACGCGGTCGTGGAAGGCGGCGGCGTGCCGCTTGGCCAGGGAGTCGGCGATCGTGGCGATCCGGGCCAGCTCCTCGCGCGGCTTCAGCCCGCTCTTGGTGCGCAGCAGCAGCCCGGTGGCCATGCGCCGCTTGAGGCCGGCCACCCGTACGCGGAAGAACTCGTCCAGGTTGCTGGCGAAGATGGCCAGGAAGCGCACCCGTTCGAGCAGCGGGATCGACGGGTCCTCGGCCAGTTCGAGGACGCGCTCGTTGAACTGGAGCCAGCTTTCCTCGCGGTTGAGGAACCGCTCCTGTGGCAGGGGCAGGTCGTTTCCCGATTGCAGCGGTTCCGCGGACATATGGCCTATATTGCCCCGATTGGTTGAACGGAACGTTAACGTAGCCGCAACGAACTCACTCTGGCTGTTCGGCCTGCTCCAGGCGTGCGGCGCGCTCGGCGAGCCTGGCCTCCCGCTGACGGATCTTCTCCTCGCGCTCGCGGGCCTTCTCCGCCTCCTTCAGCAGCCGCTCGCGCTCCTTCAACTCTCGTACCCGGGCTTTCTCCGCGTCACGCAACTCTCGCTGGCGAAGCTTCTCGGCTTCCTTGAGCTCCTTCTCGCGGGCCTTCTCGAATTCGCGCAGATCCTTGTCGCTGACGCGCGGTTTGGCGGCGGCGGCGGCCTGGTTGCGGGTGGCCACCGAGATGACCGGGCTCGGGTTCAGCCCGGTCAGTCCGTTCCACGCCAGGTTCACCAGGTGCGCGGCGACCTCCTCGCGGCCCGGCTTGCGCACGTCCAGCCACCACTGGCCGGTCAGCGCGACCATGCCGACCAGCATCTGGGCGTACATCGGGGCGAGCTTGGGGTCGTAGCCGCGGCCGGCGAACTCGTCGGCCAGGACGTCCTCGACCTGGCTGGCGATCTCGCTGATCAGGCTGGCGAACGTGCCCGTGCCCGAGGCCGCGTGCGAGTCGCGCACCAGGATGCGGAAGCCCTCGCTGCTCTCCTCGATGTACTGGAGCAGGGCCAGGGCGGCCCGCTCCAGCTTGATGAGGGAGTGGGAGGCGGCGAGGGCCGAGGTGATCATGCCCAGCAGCTTCTGCATCTCGCGGTCGACGACGACCGCGTAGACGCCTTCCTTGCCGCCGAAATGCTCGTACACCACAGGCTTCGACACCTGCGCGGTGGCGGCTATCTCCTCTATAGAGGTCCCGTCGAACCCCTTCTCGGCGAACAGCGTGCGGCTGATCAGGATCAGCTGCTCTCTGCGCTCTCTACCGGACATGCGCCTGCGAGATCGGGGTTCGGTCACGGGTTCCATAATGACGGCCACGGACGAATGGCCGTTCATCGGCTGATTCTCGTCAGGCAATGCGCTTCGCCGCCAGGCGTTCTGGCGTCGGCCAGCGCACGTCGTACACCCAGCCCGCCCGTTCGAACAGGCGGATCAGGCCGGCGCTGAGGTCGATCTGGCCCTTGAGCGCGCCGTGCCGGGCGCAGGTGGGGTCGGAGTGGTGCAGGTTGTGCCAGGACTCGCCGAACGACGGGATGGCCAGCCACCAGACGTTGCGCGACTTGTCACGCGTCTGGAAGGACTCCTCGCCGAAGACGTGGCAGATCGAGTTGATCGACCAGGTCACGTGGTGCAGCAGGCCGATGCGGATCAGCGAGCCCCAGAACAGCGCGGTCAGGCCGCCCTGCCAGGACCAGGTCAGCAGCAGGCCGAGCACGCCGGGCAGCAGGACGGAGACGAGGGCCAGCGTGGGGAACCACTTGTGCAGCTTCTGGATGTCCTCGTCCTTGCACAGGTCGGGGGCGTACTTCTCGCGGTTGGTGCGCTCGCTCTCGAACAGCCAGCCCATGTGGGCGTACAGCAGGCCCTTGGACATCGACCTGAAGCCGGGGCCGAAGCGCCACGGCGAGTGCGGGTCGCCCTCCTTGTCGGAGAACTTGTGGTGCTTGCGGTGCGTGGCCACCCAGTCCAGCACGGACATCTCCAGCGACAGGCTGCCCGCGATGCCCATCGCGATCTTCAGCGGCCGCTTGGCCTTGAACGAGCCGTGCGTGAAGTAGCGGTGGAGCCCGACGGTGACGCCGAGCCCGGAGACGACGTAGAAGACGAAGGCGATGACGATGTCCGTCCAGCCGAGTCCCCATCCCCAGGCCAGCGGGACCGCCGCCGCGAGCGCGACCAGGGGCAGTCCGACCACGAGTGCGAACGTGATGATCTCTGCCCTGGACTTCGGTTCTTCTTCGAAGTCGGGCTTCGGGGCGGGGGAGGAACGCTCGGCGAGAACGGTCATGGGCTACCTCCAACGACATGTATGAGGATGTATGTCCAGGCTACGCCACCGTAACCTACGCCATCGTAAGTAAGGAAGCCCTAAGTGTGGATGTCACTTAGCTGACGGCCGGCGCGCCCAGGTGAGTGGGTTTCGTGGCTTGCGGCTTTTGGGGCGGTCTGTTATGTGACCAGCGCGCCGACTACCCCCGCGTGTCCCCGGTATTCGCGGCACCGGAGATGTGCGAGAGAATTGGGGGCGCATACGCCCGTGCGGGCTCGGTATCGTAGGGCTGTGTGTCGGACGCCACGGCGTCCGGTCCGTCCCGGATCGTCTAATCGGCAGGACAAGTGGTTTTGGTCCACTTTGTAGGGGTTCGAGTCCTCTTCCGGGAGCCTTGACAGCCATCCCGCGACTCCCCGCGCGAGAGAGTTCCGAACCGGGCAGGTATCCTCACGGTGTCGGGAGGGTTGCGGCGCGGTAGCCGCGCCGACGACCCTGATCCGTCCAGTCACAGGGAGCCTCAGTCCGTGAGTGTGCCGCGCCCGGCAGCCGTCATCGTCCTCGCCGCGGGCGAGGGCACCCGGATGAAGAGCCAGACCCCGAAAGTCCTCCACGAGCTGTGCGGCCGCGCGCTGGTCGACCACATGCTCGCCGCCGCCCGCGACCTCGATCCCGAGCGGCTCATCGTGGTCATCGGCCACGCGCTCGAACAGGTCGGCGGCCATCTGGCCGCCACCAGCCCCGACGCGCGCGCCGTCGTCCAGCGTGAGCAGCGCGGCACCGGCCACGCCGTCCGCACCGTGCTCGAAGAGGTCGGCACGATCGCCGGCACGATCCTGGTCACCTACGGCGACGTGCCGCTCATGCAGGCCCGCACGCTCGCCACGCTGCTGGCCAAGCACGCCGCCGACGGCAACGCGGTCACCGTGCTGACGGCCGAGGTGCCCGACCCGACCGGCTACGGCCGGATCGTCCGCGACCCCTCCGGCGCCGTGCTGGAGATCGTCGAGGAGAAGGACGCCGACGACGAGCAGCGCGCGATCAAGGAGATGAACTCCGGCATCTATGCCTTCGACGGCCTGCTGCTCGCCGACGCCGTCAAGCGCGTGTCCACCGACAACGCCCAGGGCGAGGAGTACCTCACCGACGTCCTCGGCATCCTGCGCGGCGACGGCCACCGGGTCGGCGCCTGCGTGGCCGCCGACTACGTCGAGGTCGAGGGCGTCAACGACCGCGTCCAGCTCGCCTTCGCCCGCAAGGTGCTCAACCAGCGGCTGCTGGAGCAGCACATGCGCGCCGGCGTCACCGTCGTCGACCCGGCCACCACGTGGGTCGACGTGGGCGTCGAGATCGGGCCCGACGCCGTCGTCCACCCCGGCACCCAGCTCCACGGCCGCACGGTCATCGGCGCCGGAGCCGAGGTCGGCCCGGCCACCACGCTGACCGACACCCGCGTCGGCGAGCGCGCCGTCGTGCGCAACGCGGTCTGCGACGGCGCCGAGATCGGCCCCGAGGCCAACGTCGGCCCCTACGCCTACCTGCGCCCCGGCACCGTGCTCAGCCGCAGGTCGAAGGCGGGCACGTTCGTCGAGATGAAGAACACCAAGGTCGGCGAGCGCTCCAAGGTGCCCCACCTCACCTACGCAGGCGACGCCACCATCGGGGAAGACGTCAACATCGGCGCCTCCACCGTCTTCGTCAACTACGACGGGGTCGACAAACACCACACCACCGTGGGCGACGGCGCGTTCGTCGGCTGCGACACCATGCTCATCGCCCCCGTGACGATCGGCGAAGGCGCCAACACCGCGGCCGGGTCCGTGATCGTCAGCGACGTACCCCCAGGGGCGATGGGCGTGGCCAGGGCGCGACAGCGCAACATCGAGAAATGGGTCCTGCGCAAGCGCGCGGGCACCAAGTCGGCCGCCGCCGCCGAACGGGCGCTGGCCGAGCGAGCACAGCAGGAGAACGAACAGTGACCAGCATCAAACAGCCGGGCGAGAAGAACCTCATGCTCTTCTCCGGCCGGGCCTATCCAGAGCTGGCCGAAGAGGTCGCCGAGCACGTCGGCGTCTCACTCACCCCCACCAAACTGATCGACTTCGCCAACGGCGAGATCTACGCCCGCTACCTGGAGTCCGTCCGCGGCTGCGACGCGTTCGTGATCCAGAGCCACACCGGTCCCATCAACAAGTGGATCATGGAACAGCTCATCATGGTCGACGCGCTCAAGCGGGCCTCGGCCAAGCGCATCACCGTGGTCATGCCGTTCTTCGGCTACGCCCGCCAGGACAAGAAGGGCCGCGGCCGCGAGCCCATCACGGCTCGGCTGATGGCCGACCTGTTCAAGACCGCCGGCGCCGACCGGCTCATGTCGATCGACCTGCACACCTCGCAGATCCAGGGCTTCTTCGACGGTCCCGTCGACCACCTGTTCGCGATGCCGGTCCTGGAGAGCTACCTGAAGAACAAGCTCGACCTGGAGAGCACCACCGTCGTCTCGCCCGACACCGGCCGCGTCCGCCTGTCCGAGCGCTGGGCCGACACCCTCGGCACGCCCCTGGCCTTCATCCACAAGCGCCGCGACCTCGACGTGGCCAACTCCGTGAAGGTCAGCGAGGTCGTCGGCAAGGTCAGCGGGCGCACCTGCGTGCTGATCGACGACATGATCGACACCGCCGGCACGATCTGCAAGGCCGCCGACGCCCTCTACGAGCAGGGCGCGACCAACGTCATCGTCGCCGCCACCCACGCGGTCTTCTCCGACCCCGCCGTCGACCGGCTGAAGAACTCGCGCATCTCCGAGGTCATCGTGACCAACACGCTGCCGCTGTCGGAGGCCAAGCGGTTCGACAAGCTGACGGTGCTCTCGATCGCGCCGCTCATCGCCCGCGCCGTCACCGAGGTCTTCACCGACGGCTCCGTCACGAGCCTGTTCGAGGGCGACACCTGAGCGAGTAAGCTGTACGGGTTGCGCTCGTAACGCCTTCCGCTAGGGCGGGTGAGGGGGAGCGCGCCACAATCCGATCTCTGCATCCCTAGGAGATGTCATGTCTGAAGTACGTATCGCCGCCGAGCCGCGCACGGTGTTCGGCAAGGGCGCCGCCCGCAAGATCCGCCGCGCCGACAAGGTGCCCGCCGTCCTCTACGGGCACGGCATCGACCCCAAGCACCTGACCCTGCCCGGTCACGAGGTGCTGCTCGCCCTCCGCACGCCCAAC
The DNA here is from genome assembly GCF_053596515.1 of Nonomuraea sp. NPDC001684. Taxonomy (NCBI): domain Bacteria; kingdom Bacillati; phylum Actinomycetota; class Actinomycetes; order Streptosporangiales; family Streptosporangiaceae; genus Nonomuraea; species Nonomuraea sp. NPDC001684. The sequence goes on along the minus strand of NZ_JBSFGJ010000033.1, from coordinate 30,878 downwards.
GTGCTGATCCGCCTCCAGGGTGAGGGCGTCGACGAGCTGGCCCTGCCCAAGGGCGTGCAGCGCGACCCGATCAAGGGCTTCGTCGAGCACGTCGACCTGCTCCTGGTCAAGCGCGGCGAGAAGGTCACCGTCGAGATCCCGGTCACCACCACCGGCGACGTCAACTCCGAGGGCCTGCTCGACCAGCAGCTCGTCTCGGTGGCCGTCGAGGCCGAGGCCACCCACATCCCGACCGGCGTCGAGGTCGACGTCGAGGGCATGGAGGTCGGCACCGTGATCACCGCCGCGCAGCTCGACCTGCCGTCGGGCGCCACGCTGGCCGCCGACCCCGAGGCCGTGGTCCTCCACGTCATCGCCAAGCCGACCGAGGAGCCCGCCGCGGAGGCCGCGGAGGCCGCCGAGGGCGAGACCGCCGAGGCCGAGGGCGAGGGCGAGAGCGCCGAGGCCGCCGCCGAGTAAGCACGTACCGCGAAAACGGGGGTGGCGCGAGGCCGCCCCCGTTCCGCTGTAAGGGGAGCGCACATGGACCGCTGGCTGATCGTCGGACTGGGCAATCCGGGGCCCGAATACGCGGGTAACAGGCACAACGCGGGCTTCATGGTGCTCGACGAGCTGGCCGCGCGGGCCGGCGGGCGCTTCAAGGCGCACAAGAGCAGGTCCGAGGTGCTGGAGACGCGGGCGGCCGTGCTGGCCAAGCCGCTGACGTACATGAACCTGTCGGGCGGGCCGGTCAAGGCGCTCGCCGACTTCTACAAGATCGGCCCCGACCGGCTGATCGTCGTCCACGACGAGCTCGACGTCCCCTACGGCGCGCTGCGCGCCAAGCTCGGCGGCGGCGACAACGGCCACAACGGGCTCAAGTCCATCACCAAGGTCCTCGCCACCCGCGACTACCTGAGGGTGCGCTTCGGCATCGGCCGGCCGCCCGGCCGCATGGACCCGGCCACCTTCGTGCTCCGCGACTTCGCCACCGTCGAGCGCAAGGATCTGCCCTTCCTCGTCGACCGGGGCGCCGACGTCGTCGAGTCGCTCATGGCCCGTGGCCTGGAAGCCACCCAGAACGACTTCCACCGGGCTGATCTCCACATTTCCGGCCCTCCGCGCTGATCGCCGCATAGAACCGTTCGCCGCCTGTCGCGCCGCACGCGCGGCTAGCATCGGTGACTGTCCGTTCGGGAACGGGCACACAGAGGCGTGCCACCGCCCGGAGCGACGGCGGGAGCGGAGCGGGGGAAGACGGCATTTGGCGACCGAGGCCGCCTCACGGAGTGAGGCAGGAGAGCCCGTGAAGTCCGGCGAGGCCCTCTCGTGGCGGGTCAGCCCGGTGACTCCGGCGTGGATGCGTTCCTACCGGTTCCGTGCCGTGGTGGGCGATCTGTGCGGGGCGGGCATCGGGTCCGCCGCCGCCTTCTGCGGCAGGTTCGGCGGGTTCACCCCTTACGTGCTGCCGTACCTGCTGGTCAGCGTGGCGCTGCCGTGGGTGTGGATCTGCGCGGTCGCGCTCAACCGGGCCTACGAGCCCCGCATGATCGGCGTCGGCTCCGAGGAGTTCCGCCGCGTCGTGCACGCCGGCGTGGCGCTGACCGCGGCCACCGCGATCGGCTCGTACGTCACCAAGACCGACGTCGCCCGCGGCTACGTCGTGCTCGCGCTGCCCCTGGTCACGCTGCTCACGCTGGTCGCCCGCTACCTGCTGCGGCGCTCGCTCAACCGGCGCAGGGCGGCCGGGGCCTGCATGCGCCGGGTGGTCGCGGTCGGCCATCCGGCCTCGATCGCCGAGCTGGTCCACCTCTTCCGCAGGGAGCGCCATCACGGCATGGACGTCGTGGCCGCCTGCCTGCCCTACGGCGAGCCGCCCGGGGTGCTGACCGAGGTGCCCGTCGCGGGCGACTTCGGCGACGTGCCGCTGGTCGTCGACCAGGTGCGCGCCGACACCGTGGCGGTGCTGGCCTGCCCCGAGATGGACGGCGACGCGCTGCGCCGGCTGGCCTGGCGGCTGGAGCGCACCCACACCGAGCTGGTGGTCGCCCCCGCCCTGATGGACGTCGCCGGCCCGCGCACGATGATCCGGCCGGCCGCCGGGCTGCCGCTGCTGCACGTCGAGCACCCCGAGCTGACCGGCGCCCGGCAACTGGTCAAGAACGTCTTCGACCGCGTCGTCGCCGCCGCGCTGCTGGTGCTGCTGTCGCCGCTGCTGGCGGCCCTGGCCGTGGCCGTGCGCGGCACGAGCCCGGGGCCCGCGCTGTTCCGCCAGACCCGCATCGGCAAGGACGGCAGGCCGTTCACGATCCTGAAGTTCCGTACCATGCGGCGCGGCTCGGAGCAGCAGAAGATCACTCTCGTCAGCGACCACGACGGCGTGCTGTTCAAGATCCGCAACGATCCGCGCGTCACGCCGCTCGGCACGCTGATGCGCCGCCACTCCCTCGACGAGCTGCCCCAGCTCATCAACGTGCTGCTCGGACACATGTCGCTCGTCGGCCCCCGCCCGCCCCTTCCGGAGGAGGTGGCGCGCTACGGTGACGACGTGCGCAGACGGCTTCTGGTGCGTCCGGGGCTGACCGGGCTGTGGCAAGTGAGCGGACGATCTGACCTATCGTGGGAGGAATCCGTCCGTCTCGACCTGCGTTACGTGGAGAACTGGTCCCTCACGCTGGACCTGCAGATCCTGTGGAAGACTTGGTCGGCCGTCGCCCGCGGGCAAGGAGCATATTGATGACGATTCGCGACGACCACGCCGTGGCCGGCGACCTGGCGACGGAGGCGGGCGAGAGGCTGCTGCAGGTCCGCGAGCGCACCGGGTTCGGCGACTCCGCGGCGCTGCGCGCGGAGGGCGACCGGGCCGCGCACGTGTTCCTCATGGAGGCGCTGGCACGGTTGCGTCCCAGTGACAGTGTCCTGTCCGAGGAGGCCACCCGCGAGGAGCGGCTCGACCCGCGCCGGCTGGGCGCCGAGCGCGTGTGGATCGTCGATCCCCTCGACGGCACGCGCGAGTTCGCCGAGGAGGGCCGGTCCGACTGGGCGGTGCACGTCGCGCTGTGGGAGCGCGGCAAGCTGACCGCGGGCGCCGTGGCGCTGCCCGCGCAGGGCCGTACGCTGACCACCGCCGAGCCGCCCGCCCTGCCGGCCTTCGAGAAGGGCCGCTTCCGCATCGCGGTGAGCCGCACCCGTCCGCCGGAGTTCGTCCAGAAGCTGGCCTACCTGCTGGGGGCCGACCTGGTGCCGATCGGCTCGGCGGGGGCGAAGATCTCCGCGGTGCTCACCGGCGAGGTCGAGGCGTACGTGCACGCCGGCGGCCAGTACGAGTGGGACTCCGCGGCCCCCGTCGCCGTCGCGCAGGCGGCCGGGGCGTTCGCCAGCCGCGTCGACGGCTCGGAGCTGACCTACAACCAAGCCGACCCGTCACTACCGGATATCCTGGTTTCCCTACCGGAGCTGGCGACATCCCTGCTCGCCGGAATTCGGGACCTGCATCGCTAACCGCCGGAGGAAGCGCCCATGCTCCAGCGCGACTACACGACGTCGCAGCTCGACGTACTCGAAGCCGAGGCCATTCACATCATGCGCGAGGTGGCGGCGGAGTTCGAGCGGCCGTGTCTGCTCTTCTCCGGCGGCAAGGACTCGATCGTCATGCTCCGCATCGCGGAGAAGGCGTTCTGGCCCGCGGCCATCCCGTTCCCGCTGATGCACGTCGACACCGGGCACAACTTCGACGAGGTCATCGAGTTCCGCGACCGCCGTTCCGAGGAGCTGGGCGCGCGCCTGATCGTGGCCAGCGTGCAGGAGTCGATCGACAGCGGCCGGGTGGTCGAGGAGACCGGCCGGCGCGCCTCGCGCAACCGCCTGCAGACCACCACGCTGCTCGACGCGATCGAGGAGCACGAGTTCGACGCCGTCTTCGGCGGCGCCAGGCGCGACGAGGAGAAGGCCCGCGCCAAGGAGCGCGTGTTCTCCTTCCGCGACGACTTCGGCCAGTGGGACCCGAAGAACCAGCGCCCCGAGCTGTGGAACCTGTACAACTCCCGCATCCGCAAGGGCGAGCACATCCGGGTCTTCCCGCTGTCCAACTGGACCGAGCTCGACATCTGGGACTACATCCGGCGTGAGGGCATCGAGATCCCCTCGATCTACTTCTCGCACACCCGCAAGGTGTTCGAGCGCGACGGCATGTTGCTGCCCGACTCCGACGTCGTGTCCCGCGGCGACGACGAGCCGCTGTTCGAGGCCGTCGTGCGCTACCGCACGGTCGGCGACATGACCTGCACCGGCGCCGTGCAGTCCACGGCCGCCACGGTCGAGGAGATCATCGAGGAGATCGCGGCCACCCGGATCACCGAGCGGGGGGCCACCAGGGCCGACGACCGCTCGTCCGAGGCCGCCATGGAGGACCGCAAGCGAGAGGGCTACTTCTGATGGACATTCTTCGCTTTGCCACCGCGGGAAGCGTCGACGACGGCAAGTCCACCCTCATCGGACGGTTGCTCTTCGACTCCAAGGCCATCTTCGAGGACCAGCTCGAAGCGGTCGAGCGCACCTCCCGCGACCGCGGCACCGAGTACACCGACCTGTCGCTGCTGACCGACGGCCTGCGGGCCGAGCGCGAGCAGGGCATCACGATCGACGTGGCCTACCGCTACTTCGCCACGCCCAAGCGCAAGTTCATCATCGCCGACACGCCCGGCCACATCCAGTACACCAGGAACATGGTCACCGGCGCCTCCACGGCCGACCTGGCGATCATCCTCATCGACGCGCGCAAGGGCGTGCTGGAGCAGTCGCGCCGGCACGCGTTCCTGACCTCGCTGCTGCGCGTGCCGCACCTGGTGCTGGCCGTGAACAAGATGGACCTGGTCGACTACTCGCAGGAGCGGTTCGAGGAGATCCGGGAGGAGTTCACCTCCTTCGCCTCCAAGCTCAACGTGAGCGACCTGACGTTCATCCCGATCTCCGCGCTCAACGGCGACAACGTCGTCTCGCGTTCGGAGAACATGCCCTGGTACCTCGGCACGTCGCTGCTCCACCACCTGGAGAACGTGCACATCGCCTCCGACCGCAACCTGGTCGACGTGCGCTTCCCCGTCCAGTACGTGATCCGTCCGCAGAAGGCCACCGACCACGCCTTCCACGACTACCGCGGCTACGCGGGCCAGGTCGCGGGCGGGGTGCTCAAGCCGGGCGACGAGGTGACCCACCTGCCGTCCGGGCTGAGCACGCGGATCGCCTCGATCGACACGTTCGACGGGCCGGTGGAGGAGGCGTTCCCGCCCATGTCGGTCACGCTGCGCTTCGAGGACGACCTCGACATCTCGCGCGGCGACATGATCGCCAGGCCCAACAACCAGCCGCACGCGGCCCAGGAGCTGGAGGCCATGGTCTGCTGGATGGCCGACGGCCTCAAGCTGACCCCGCGCACCAAGCTGACGATCAAGCACACCACCCGCACGGCGCGGGCGCTGGTGCGCGACCTGCACTACCGGCTCGACGTCAACACGTTGCACCGGGACGAGGAGGCCACCGCCCTCGGCCTGAACGAGATCGGCCGGGTCTCGCTGCGGGTCACCCAGCCGCTGTTCGTCGACGACTACGCCCGCAACCGGCTGACCGGCGGCTTCATCCTCGTGGACGAGGCCACCAACGGCACGGTCGGCGCAGGCATGATCATCGACGCCAGCTGAGCGTCCCGGAACGGCCCGGCGACACCACGCCGGGCCGTTCGCCGTTTCGGTAGATCTTTGCGGGGTTTCCTGACCATCTGATTACCCTCCGCGCTAGGGTCGTCGCATTCCGTGTTGGCGACGTGTGAAGGCCCTCCCCCTGTGACCGACCGCGCATCCGCCACCCGAGTGATCTTCCTCGGTGGCCTCGGCCGTAGTGGCACCACTCTGCTGGAGCGGCTGCTCGCCGAGCTGCCCGGCGTCGTGGCGCTCGGCGAGGTGGTCCACCTGTGGTCGAGGGGCGTGCTGGCCGGAGAGCCGTGCGGCTGCGGCGCCGCCTTCGCCGCCTGTGACTTCTGGCGGCAGGTGGGCCGGGCGGCGTTCGGCGGATGGCGGCCGTCGGTGGCCGAGCGGGTGCTCGCGTTGCGGCAGCGGGTCGATCGCACCCACCGGATGGGGCGCATCGCGCATCCCGACCTGGCCGAGTACGCGCGGGCCTACCGGAGGGTCTACGAGGCGACCGGCGCGCCCGTCGTGATCGACTCCAGCAAGCACGCCTCCCTCGCCCACTGCCTGGTCGCGGCCGGCATGGACGTCCGCGTCGTGCACGTCGTCCGGGATCCGCGGGCGGTGGCCCATTCCTGGCGCAGGACCGTCGAGCGGCCTGAGGACGGGCGTCCCATGACCCGCTGGGGGCCGCTGCGCACCTCCCTCCACTGGACGGCCCAGAACGCCGGTCTTGAGCTCCTCGCCCGCCAGGGGGCCCGCGTGACCCGGGTGCGCTACGAGGACCTGGTCGCCGACCCGGAGCCCACGCTGACCGCGCTGGCCGGCTTCCTCGGGCTCGACGTGCCCGGCCTGCCGTTCCTGGAGGGCACGACCGCGCGGCTCGGGCCAGCGCACACCGCGTCCGGCAATCCGATGCGGTTCCAGGTCGGGGGGATCCGGCTGCGGTGCGACGACTCGTGGCGTGCGGGGCTGCCCGTCCGCGACCGGCGGCTGGTCACCGCGCTCACCTGGCCCCTCCGCGTCCGGTACGGCTACCGGGAGGTCGCCGCGTGAGCGCGCCGCCGTCCGTGGGGGTGGTGATCCCGACCCGCGGCGACCGGCCCGAGCTGCTGCGCGAGGCCGTGGCGGCGGTGCTGGCCCAGGACTATCCGGGGCGGCTGGCCGTGGTCGTGGTCGACGACGGCGGACGCGGGCGCCCGGGGGCGGAGCTGGGCGTGCCCGTCCTGGCCAACCGGCGTGCCCCTGGGCTGCCGGGGGCGCGCAACACCGGCATCGCTGCCCTCGACACCGATCTCGTCGCCTTCTGCGACGACGACGACCTGTGGCTGCCGGGCAAGCTCGCCGCCCAGGCGCGGGCGCTGGCCGTGACCGGGGGCGAGTTCGCGAGCTGTGCCATCGAGGTCGAACACGCGGGGCGCCGGGTGGCCAGGCTCGCGGGCGCCGACACGGTGACCGCGGCCGACCTCCTGCGGTCGCGCATGGTGATGGTGCACTCCTCGACGTTCCTGTTCCGGCGCGGGGCCCTGTGGGCCGACGAGAGCGCCCCCGGGGGCCAGAACGAGGACTGGGACCTCGCCCTGCGCGCGGCCCGGCGGCGGCCGATCACGCACGTCGACCGGCCGCTCGTCCGGGTGCGGTGGGGTGGTTCGTCCTACTACGCGGCCCGCTGGGCGGACCGGATCGCCGGGCTCGACTGGATGCTCGACCGCCATCCCGAGCTGGCCGCCGACCGGCGCGGCGCGGCGCGGGTCTACGGCCAGCTCGCCTTCGCGTACGCGGCGCTCGGGCGGCGGCGCGCGGCGGTGCGGTGGGCGGTGCGCGCGTTCGGGGCGCGGCCGGGTGAGCCGCGGGCGCCGATCGCGCTGGCCGTCGCGGCGGGGATCGTCCCGGCCGCGACCGTGCTCGGGCTGCTGCACGGACGGGGGCACGGCATATGACCCCGCCCAGGACCCGCATCCCCGCCGTCCCCGTCCAGCGCCCGTCCACCCCGAACCCCGCTTCCGACTCCCCGCCCGCCCGCGGCCATGCCGCCGAGGCCGCGTCCGCCCGGACCTACGCGTCGGGGGCCGGGCATGCCGCCGAGGCCGCGCGGGTCCGTGCGGCCGGATCGCCCGTGGTCGGCCGGGGCCGTGGCGCCGAGCCGGGGGCTGCGCGCTCCCTCCCGTCCGAGCGCCCGGCGGGTCGCGGGCCCGCCGAGGCCGGGCGTCGAGGACGTGCCGGGGAGCGCGTGCGGGTCGGCGGCGTCGGGCTGGACGTCGTCACCGAGGCCGACGTGGTGCGCTGGGTGGCGGCCGAGGCCGCGGCCGGACGGGGCGGCCGCATCGTGACGCCCAACGTCGACATCTGCCGGGCCGTCGCCCGCGACCCCGCCCTCCAGGAGCTCGTGGGCTCGGCCGAGATCGTGGTGGCCGACGGCATGCCGCTGGTGTGGGCGGCCAGGCTGCTCGGCACCCCGCTGCCCGAACGGGTCACCGGCGCCGACCTGATCTGGTCGCTCAGCGAGGTGGCCGCGGCCCGCAACTGGCCGGTCTACCTGCTCGGCGGGCCGCCGGGGGTGGCCGAGCTGGCCGCCGACGAGCTCAGGAGCTGCCGTCCCGGGCTGAAGGTGGCGGGGGTGCACGCGCCGCCGTACCACTTCGACGACACGGCGGAGGGGAGGCAGCGGGTGCGGCGCCGGGTGGTCGCGGCGCGGCCCCGCCTGGTGTTCGTCGGGCTGGGCTTCCCCCGGCAGGATCTGCTCATCGCCGAGCTGCGCGAGGAGCTGCCGCAGGCGTGGTTCGTGGGCTGCGGGGCGGCCATCGCCTTCGCCGCCGGCACGGTCCAGCGGGCGCCGCGCTGGATGCGGCGGGCCGGGCTGGAGTGGGCGTTCCGGCTGATGAGCGAGCCCGGCCGGCTGGCGCGGCGCTACCTCGTGGACGATCTCCCCTTCGCGGTACGCCTGCTCGCCGGCTGCCTGCTGACCAGGCTCAGGCGGTGAGGGCCCGGACCCGGGCCGCCTCCGCAGGGGTGAGCCCCCGGGCCGCCGTGGCGAGGGCGTGACGGGAGTCCATCGGACGGAAGGCCGTACGGGACAACCCCGACCACGCGAACGCCGCCGACCGGCGGGACGGCGTGGTGCAGGCCCGGACGATCCGGCGTTCGGCGGACGGTGACCACGGCAGCCCCGCGTGGGCGTAGAGATCCCGGAAACCGGCGACCGGATCCTCGGCCAGCGACTCGTACGAGGCGACCAGGACGCCGGGCGTGGCGGCCAGAACCGACCGCGCGGCCCGCCACAGAGCGGCGGTCGTGGCCAGGTCGTCGGCGGAGCCGAGCAGCCGATGCAGGCCCAGCAGCCCGGGATGGTCACGGACGAGCAGCGGCTGGCCGAGCAGGTCGCCGACATCGAACCGCCACCCGAGACGACGCCAGCTCGCCACGAACGACACCGGATCGCGGACGAGGACGATGACCGCGCACCCCAGCCGCCGGGCGAACCAGCCCGCCGACAACACCGCGAACGGGTCGTCGAGCAGCGCCCGCCGCCCGGCCAGGCGGCCGAACGCGAACGCGGTGCCGTAGCGCGCCAGCCGGGCCAGGTCGTAGGGGGAGCGGTTGGCGCGCAGCTCGGCGAGCCAGTGGTAGCGCAGGGCGACCGTGTCACGGAAGGCGGGCAGGAAGTCGGCGGCGTTGTCGTCGCAGATGTACTGGAACCGGTGGGCGACCTCGGCCCGCAGCACGCCGGGGCAGCGGCCGGGCGGGTGCTGCGGGTTGAGCGGCTCGTTGACGTAGACCAGGCCGCCGCCGGCGGTGAGCATCTTGCCGGCCCAGCTCGTGCCGCTCCTCGGCAGGCCGGTGACCAGGACGGGCGCGCTCACGCGGCCGCCGCCCAGGTGCGCGGGCGCAGGGCGGGCAGGGTGTGGCGGCCGAACGGGCGCAGGCCGTAGCGGTGGTGGAGCTGCCACAGCGGCAGCAGATTCTTCACGATCACTCCGCCCGACCAGCCGACGACCGCGCCGAACGCCCCCTGGGAGGGGATCAGGGCCAGGTCGAGCGCGACCGTGCAGGCGACCGCGGCCAGCAGGTTGAGCAGGCTGGCCAGGGTGTGGCCGGCGGCGGTCAGGACGACGTCGACCATGCCGCAGGCGGAGGCCACCAGCATGGTCCCGGCCAGGACGAGGGCGATGGGGGCGGCGGCGCCGTACGCGGGGCCGAAGACGCGCAGCAGCCACGGCGCGAGGACGGCGTAGCCCAGCCACACCGGCCAGGTCAGCAGCACCAGCCAGATCGTGGTGGCCTGGTACAGCTCGCGCGCCCGGCCGAGCTCCCCGTCGGCGAGCGCCCGGACCAGCCGCTCCTGCACGGCCTGCGCCAGCCCCTGGTTGGCGAGCTGCCCGACGACCCGGAACCGGGTGGCGGCCGTGTAGACCGCGGCCTGGGCCGGCCCGCCGAGCAGGGCGACGACCACGATGTCCAGCCGCTGGAACACCGCCTGGATGGCGCCCGCGGCGGACCGGGGGGCGGTGTACCGCCACAGGTCACGCCCGGTCCCCGGCAGGTACGGCGTGCGCGGCGCGCGTCCGCGCAGGTCGGCGAGGGCCAGGACGAGCAGCGGCAGGAAGGGCAGCGCCCAGGCCGCAGGCAGCCACTGCGGCGCGTGCGCGAGCGCGGCCCAGGTGACGAGCACGAGCTGCGCGGCGGGCAGCAGCACGCCGTCCAGCAGCACGGTGGGCCGCATCGAGCCGAACCCGCGGGTGGCGGCCAGCGCGATGTCGCCGAGCACGATGACCGGCAGGGCCCAGGCCAGCAGCCCGATGCGCGGCTCCAGCAGCACCCCGGCCGCGCAGGCGGCCAGCGCGCACGGCACCATGGCCGCCCGGAAATATCCGGAGATACCGCGATAGCCGTACGTCCTGGCCCGCGCGATGAAGTACACCAGGCCGTTGCCGGCGTCCAGTTTGGCGATGCCGGCCGCCATCAGCGCCAGGGCCGTCACGCTGAAGAACGCCCCCGCCTGCGCCGGGCTGAACGCCCTGGTCACCACCACGGCCACCAGGAACTGCGCCAGCGCGCTTATGCCGGCCCCGGTCAGCCCGGCGATCCCGCGTCGGACCATCACCGGCGCCACGACGGCTCACCGCCCAGCCAGCGCGTCAGCCGTGCGTCGTAGGGCTCGAAATGGTCCCTGAGCGCCTGTTCCAGCACCCGGGGCACGGGCCGGGGCAGCGGCCGGCCGTTGTGCCGCTCGAACGTCGGATAGCCCAGGTGCGGCACCGTCAGGAACTCCAGCACGCGGTCGTAGGCGGTCTCGGGCTCGGCGAAGAACCGGTGACTGTCGAGCACCAGGATCCGGTCGCGGCCGAAGAGCGGTTCGAGGCGGTCGAGCTGGTCGGCGTACCGGCCGCGGGCCAGGTAGGCGTGGTGGCGGTGGGAGTGGTGCTCGGAGAACGGCGACACGCGCAGGCTCTCCTCGGCCCCGGCCAGCCGCTCGGCCTCCAGCTCAAGGGCGGATTCGAGGTGCGACTCGGACTCGAAGCCCCTGGCCAGCTCGTGGGCGTGCGCCGAGCAGGCCCGCTCGACCGGGTCGCGGACCAGGACGATCAGCTTGACCCCGGGCAGGTCGGCGGCGATCCGCTCACCGGCCAGCGGATGGAACAGGTAGTAGGGGGACGACTCGAACGCCTGGGTGCGGCCGCCGTACCGGTGGGCCAGCAGCGCCGCGCCCGCACGCAGCGGGAAGTGCGCCTGGTACCAGGCCATCGGCCGGTGGTAGCCGACGTCGAAGTAGTGGACCCCCTTGTGCAGGACGGGCTTGAGCAGCAGCGGGTGCTGGGCCAGCGCCCGGTAGAGCGAGGTCGTGCCGCACCGCTGCGCCCCCACGATCAGGAACGACGGCAGCACCCGCGCGCTCGACGTGAACCGGCCCGCCAGGCGCGAGAAGGACAGCACCGGCCGCTTCATCGTCCTCATGGCAGCAGCTCCTCGTGGTCGACGGCCGGGTTGAGCCAGGTCTCGGGCGGGCCGAGCGGGCAGTGGCCGTCGGCGGCGTGCCGGTCGGCCAGCACGATGAGGTAGCGCAGCGCCGTCCGCCGGGCCTCGGCCGACGACAGGCCGAGCGGGGCCAGCTCGCGGGGCGCCCTGGCCACGCAGGCGCGGGCCGCCGTGGGCGGGTCCATCCTGCGCAGCGCCCGCTGGAAGAGGTGGTGCGCGGCGTCGAGGCCGTAGGGGACGCCGGTCTCGTACCGCTCCCAGTCCCAGACGAGCAGCCGGCCGTCGGCGGAGGGGCAGATGTTCCACGGGGACAGGTCGCCGTGCCAGGCCGGGACCGGACCGCCGGTGACGGCGATCTCCATGATCGCGGCGTGCAGCAGGGCCGGGGGCACCCGGCGGCGCCGTACGGGCAGCGGCGAGAGCGCCAGCACGGGCAGGCCGCGCCACTCGCCGTGGTGCAGCACGTCGGGCACGACGACGGTCTTCAGCGGCGCCGCGGCCAGCCCGCGCAGCGCGGCCGCCTCGCGGCCGACCAGCTCGCGGGCGAGCGGGCTGTCGCCGACCTTCACGTACGCCAGCAGCCGCCCTCCGGTACGGGCCTCCAGGACGGGCTTGCGGTTGGGCCGCAACGCCGGACGCACGTGGAGCACGACCTCCACGGGCGCGTCGAAGACCTCGCCCAGATAGGCCGCGACGGACCCCTCCAGCGGCACGGTGACCGCGCCCCCCACGTGCCACCAGCGCCGCGGGGCCAGCCGGCGGGGCAGCACCCGGTGCGGCAGCACCGAGTACGGCCGCGGCGACCCGGTACCGGGGAACAGCAGGCGCACGGTCTCGCGGAGGTATCCGAGCCGCGCGGAGGCGTCCTTCATGCGTTTCTCCACAGCAGGGCGAACGAGATGAGATAGAGGCTCAGCGGCGTCACCAGGCCGTCGTAGACGAACATGTAGAGCAGCACGAGACCCATCACCAGCACCCCGGCCAGCCCGATCGGGGAGCGGTCGGCCCAGTGGCGGCGGATGGCGCCGAGGAAGAACGCCACGTAGAGGGCGGCGCCGGTGAAGCCCTGGGTGATCAGCAGCAGCCAGAGCTGCCCGTCGCTGCCGAGCGGCGGGTGACCGCAGGCCGCGCACCACTGGGTCTTGCCCGTGGTGATCGAGCGGTGGTTGCCGAGCGAGTTGCGGGTGTTGCCGTAGCCGATGACCGGCGAGTGGCGGGCCGCGGCGACCGTGGCGGTCATCGTGAAGGCCCTGACGTCGTTGGAGTGCGGTTTGTCCAGCCGCTGGGCGAACACCGAGGCCAGCGGACTGAGCGCGAACACCACCAGCCCGGCGGCCACCGCCCCGCACAGCACGACCCTGGTCCGGCCCGCCACCCGCACGATCAGGTACGCCACGGCCAGCCCGAGCCCGATCCACAGGCCGCGGTTGAGCGAGTACACGACCGGGACCGCGGCCAGGGCGATCACCAGCACCGCCAGCACCCGGCGGCCCCGCCCGCCGTACGTCCACCAGCCGACGACGAACCAGATCAGCAGCACCGACGCGTTGCTGCCCCACGCGTTGGCCCACTCGAAGGGCGCCTCCGGCCTGGGGGAGGAGTAGCCGAGCACCTTCTGGGTCTGGGCGGCCGTGGGATGGATGAGGTTCTGGACGAAGGAGTTCTCGCTGATCCAGCCGGGCAGCAGCAGCTCGACCGGCGAGGTGAAGGCGAAGTGCGGGACCAGGACGCCGAGCAGGCCGCCGGCGACCGTCGTCAGGAACAGCACGCCGAGCCAGCGCACCAGGCGCAGCTGCGGCAGCTCGCGCTCGGTCAGGTTGCCCAGGTAGAGCACCATGACCAGGACGGACACGTACAGGGCCAGGCGCATGGCCCAGCCGATCAGGCGGCCGGCGCTGAACCCGCCGTACGTGCCGGGCGGCAGCTCGTCCAGCATCATCGCGCTCAGCAGATAGCCGGCCAGCAGCAGCAGCCACAGGCCGAACCCGTGGGGGACCCGGACCGGCCGGCGCCGCCACAGGATCACCGCCATCGGCACGGCCAGGACGATCACCGACAGGCCGCCGAACCCCAGCGCCCACCAGATCGGGTAGCCGAGCAGGAGCGCCGCGATCGGCCAGGCTGGTCCTGTCACGGCTGCTTGCGCTGCCGGTGGTGGAACGACTGCATGGGCGTGGTCTCGGCAGCCAGGCTCACCTCCAGCTCGCCGGTGGCGACGAGCTTGCCGAGCGAGGTGTGGGTGCGCGGCTCCAGCAGCGGGACGAACTCCGGCACCGCGTCGGTCGCCGTCACCACGCCGACGACCGGCACGTCGTGCCGCTCCAGATGGCGGGCGGCCGCCGTCACCTCCGGCGAGGTGACCCGGCCCAGCCCGACCAGCAGCAGCGCCGCGTCGGCCCGCGCCAGGTCGCGGACGTCGGAGCCGTCGAGCACCGACAGCGGCGCGCTGATGGCCAGCGGCTCGGCCAGCGAGGAGGCGTAGAGGTCGGCGGGCAGCGACCGGACCAGCAGCCGCTGGCCGGGGCAGGCCGCGACCACGGCGCAGGCCAGCTCGTGCAGCACGCCGTGCTCGCGGGAGGCGGACAGGTCGGTCAGCACGGGCAGCCCGGTCAGCCGCTCGACGTCGGCGGCCGTGCGCAGCCGGGTGTCGAGCCGGTCGCGGGCGTAGGCCGCCGCCGCGCCGAGCAGCAGGCCGGCCATCAGGCCGGTGCCGAGGTAGAGCGGCAGGCTGGGGGAGCTCGGCCGGGTCGGCGGCAGCGCCTCGCTGATGACCGAGCCGGGGGTCACCGCGATCGTGCGCAGCGCGTCGTACTTGAGCGTCAGGCTGGCGGCCTGCCGGTTGAGCACGCTCTGGCGCTGGGTGGCGATGGCGTGCTCGGCGCTGCCCTTGGGCAGGCGGCCGACCTCTTTGATGGCCGCGTCGAGGCCGGTGTTGACCTGCTTGAGCTTGGCCAGCACCGCCTGCTGCCGCTCGGCCGTCGCGGCCTGAGCGCTCTCGCGCCTGTTGGCCAGGTAGGCGTCGGCGTAGGCCCGCGACTGCGCGGCGGCGGCCACGGGATCGGCGTCGGTCACCGAGACCCACAACACGGCCGAGTTGGGCGGGACGGAGACCTCGACCGGCTGCGGCGCGGCGATCCGCAGGGCCTGGGCGACCCGCGCCGAGACGACCGCCGACTGGGCGATCTGGGCCTCGGTGTCGAGGTTGAGCGGCTCGCGCTGCCGGTTGCTCACCTGGTTGCCCTGGTCTTGACCGTCGACGGGCGTGACCAGGACCTGGGTGATCGCGGTGTAGGCCGGCGGGGTGGCCCGCAGCAGGGCGAGCCCGGCGGTGCCGCCGACCACGACGCAACCGACGAGCAACAGCCACCGCCTGCGCAGCAGGGAGAGGTGCTCGTCCAGGTCGGCGCCCGGACGGCGCGCCTGGAAGTCCGGCGACGGGCTCATGGGGACGGTCTCCTGGAGGGGATGCGCGCTGTCGCGGGTGGGCAACGCTGCGTCACTCGGCGCAGTGTGCGCCCACTATAGGCCGGACGGATATTACCCAAGTCGAATACTGAAGATTTTTTCCGGTACGGCCGCGAAGATGCCCCTTTTTAAATGGATATTTCCAGAAAATGTGGGTGGGGGGTCGGGTGCCGTGAGCTGGGCAGACGAGCACACTGGCTGAAGTTCGAGGAATGGCATGGCAAGGTTCAGGTTTGATAGGCGGGGGTCCGTCGACAAGGGGGTTGGAAGGCGTTGCAGCTTCGGGGCTTTTCTCATTTCGCGTCTTTCGCGATGAAGTGTCACTTCGCGTCTTTCGCGACGAAAACCGCAATCACCTGCGCGGTGCTCGCCCTCCTGGCCGCCTGCTCGACGGCCGAGGGCACGCCCGCCCGGGTCGACACCAGCACGGCCGAGCTGGCCGGCGCGCCCTCCTGCGCGGTCACCGCCAGGCTCATCCCCTCCTGCGGCGCCTGGTGGGGCGTGGCGCCCGAGGTCTTCACCGGCGCTCCGGTGGCCGAGGCGCTGCGCGGGGCCGAGTCGCGCATGGGCGCCGGCGCGGACGTGCTGCACGTCTACCATCGCGGCAGCGAGCTGTTCCCGACCCCGCAGGAGATCGGCCTGGCCCGCGACCCGGGCCGGCCCCGGCTGCTCATGATCAACTGGAAGCCGTCGCTCGACCGCACCTGGGCCGACATCGCCGACGGCGCCCTCGACCGGCGGATCGACCGCCTGGCCGACCACCTCAGGCGCACCTTCCCCGAACGGTTCTTCCTCACCCTCCACCACGAGCCGGAGAACGACGTCGACGCCCGCTCGGGGTCGGGCATGCAGGCCGGCGACTACGCGGCGATGTTCCGGCACGTCGTGCTCAGGCTGCGCGAGCGCGGGGTGAAGAACGCCGTGACGGTGATGACGTACATGGGCGCGCCCAACTGGGCGGCCAAGCCCTGGTTCGAGGATCTCTACCCCGGTGACGACGTGGTCGACTGGGTGGCCATGGACCCGTACGCCGACGACCGGGTGCGCGACTTCGACGGGCTGGTGAACAAGACCCGCAAGGAGTACGGGAGCTGGCCGGGGTTCTACCGGTGGATGCAGGCCCGCTTCCCCGGCAAGCCGGTCATGGTGGCCGAGTGGGGGGTCTTCGAGCGGCCCGCCGACCGGGCCTTCAAACGGCGCTTCTTCGAGTCGGTGCTGAGACAGATCAAGCGGTATCCGCAGATCAAGGCGTTGCTGTACTTCGACTCGCCGCAGGCGCCGCGCGGCAACACGAGCTTCGACTCCGATCCGGGCGCGGCCCGCGCCTTCACCCAGCTCGCCCGCGACCGCTACTTCCGCTCGACCCGCGTGCCGCGGCCCTAACGCCGCGCTGCCTGGGGAGCCTCGACGGCCGCGGCCCCCTCGCCGCGCCGGGCCAGGCCGCCGGCGCGCAGCCGCCAGCCGGCGAAGGCGACCGCGCAGGCGGCGACGAGCAGCCAGACGGTGACGGCGTTGCCGACGTCCAGGAGCTTGAGCGCCGAGGCGAGCAGGACGATCGCCAGCAGGGCTCTGATCAGCCCGCCCGGGGCGCGTGAGGAGATCCGCGCGCCGAGGTAGACGCCGGGGATCGAGCCGATCAGCAGCGAGAGCGTGAGCTCCAGCTTGAAGTCGCCGAACATCAGGTGGCCGAGCGCGGCCGCCGCGACCAGGGGCACGGCCTGCACCAGGTCGGTGCCGACGAGCTGGTTGGCCTTGAGCGCCGGATAGAGCACGAGCAGGGCCACGATGATCAGCGAACCCGATCCCACGGAGGAGACGCCGACCACGAGCCCGCCTACCGTACCGACCAGTAGGGTCGGAATTGGGCGCACGACGATCTCATGGGCGTTCGACGAGCCGCCCCGCGCGCCGAGCCAGCCCTTGACCGCCATGCCGACGACGGCCAGCAGCAGCGCCACGCCCAGCGCGTACTTGACCGCGTCCGTCACGGCGAACGCGCGGGCCAGGAACACCCCGCAGAACGCGGCCGGCACCGACCCGGCGCACAACCAGCCGACCAGCCGCAGGTTGACCGTGCCCCGCCGCAGGTGGACGACGCTGCCGACCGGCTTCATGACGGCCGAGGCGACCAGATCGCTGGAGACCGCGGCCAGCGGCGGCACGTTGAAGAACAACATCATCATCGGGGTCATCAGGGCCCCGCCGCCCATGCCGGTCAGGCCGACCACGATCGCGACGACGAAGGACCCGGCGACCAGTGCGAAGTCGATCAACGTACCCACCCTCCGGACTGCAGCGCCCCCAGGACCTGGGAGACGGCCGCCTCGATCGAGATGTGCGTGGTGTCGATCACCAGGTCGGCGTCGTCCGGCTCCTCGTAGGGGTCGGAGACGCCGGTGAACTCGGGGATCAGGCCGGCGCGGGCCTTGGCGTACAGGCCCTTGCGGTCGCGCCGCTCGCACTCCGCCAGCGGCGTGGCGACGTGCACGAGCAGGAAGTCGGCCCCGACGGACTCGACCGTCTCGCGCACCTCCTCGCGGGTGGCGGCGTAGGGGGCGATGGGGGCGCAGATCGCCAGGCCGCCGTGGCGGGCGGCCTCGGCCGCGACGAAGCCGATGCGCCGGATGTTCAGGTCGCGGTCGGCCTTGGAGAAGGTCAGGCCCTTGGACAGCAGGTGGCGCACGACGTCGCCGTCGAGGTAGGTGACGGTGCGGGTGCCGAGCTCCAGCAGGGCGTCGCGCAGGCCGCGGGCGATGGTGGACTTGCCCGAGCCGGACAGGCCGGTGAAGAAGACGACCAGGCCGCGGCGGTGGGGCGGGCCGGGGAGCGTGACGGGCTCGGGGCCCGCGTAGTGCTCGGTGGCGCCGTAGGCGGTGGCGACGTGCTCGCGCAGTTCGAGGTCGATCTCCGGCTCCGCGCGCGGCGCCAGGGGGACCGGGACCACGAGGGTGCCCTCCGGCAGTTGCGTCTTGGCGCGCAGCGCGGCGCGGACGACGCCGGGGCCTGCCTCGCCGTACGACAGGGGGAGCAGCACGATCACCGCGTCGAGCTCCTTCGCGGTGGCGACGATCTCGGTGAGGTCGTCGAGCGGCCCGCGCATCGTGACGGCCAGCGCGGGCCGGCCGCCGAGCTCGGCCCTGACCTCGGCGGGCGTGCGGCGCAGCCGGGCGAAGGGGCCGTGCTCGGGCGCGCCGAGCGCCTTGAGCGGACCCGAGGTCAGGCCGTCGGCCTCGCGCGCGGTCACGGTGAGCACGGCCAGCGGCAGGCCCTCGGGGTCGAGCAGCCGCACCTCGTCGCCGGGCGAGACCTCGGCGGGCAGGTGGAGGGTGACCGGCGCGGGCCAGGGGGTGCCGTCGGCGAGCGTGCCGCGCTCGTGCACGGCGTGCACGTCGTCGTGGCCCAGGAAGCCGGTCAGCGGCTCGAACGCCCCGGACAGCAGCAGCTCAAGGTCGGCCAGCTCGTGCGCGTCCGGGGTCCACTCCACGGTTCCGACATCCCAACTATTCCGATTGAATTGGTAGGAAAGGAGTCTAGTCGCTCGGACCGTCCTGTCGCTAGAGCAGCCGGGCGAAGTGATGCTGGGGCTTCCTGATCACCATCGTGATCTCGTCGTGGGAGGCGGGGTAACGCCCGCCGCTCAGCCGGTCGACCAGCGCGACGGCGGCGGAGCCGAGCCGGCCGGCGCGGGCCGGGCCGCTGACCCGGCGCTCGTCGTCGGTGATCATCAGCCCGCGGCTGAGACAGAACGCGTGCATGCCGTCGCTGGAGGCCAGCGGCTCGTAGACGACGGGCAGCGGGCCCGGCGTGCCGGGGGTGACCAGCGTGCGCCACAACGCCCGGCGCAGCCACGACGGCGTGAGACGGTCGAGCAGCCCGTAGGCCGACTTCCTGTCGCGCATCCGCAGCAGCACCAGGCCGCCCGGTCGCAGCGACTGGAGCAGGCGGTCGAACACCAGCTCGGCATGCTGGACGCGTTCGAGCAGGAACGACAGATGGATCACGTCGTAGGCGCGGTGCTGGAGTGGCACGCAGCGCAGGTCGCCGAGCGACCAGGCCACCAGGTCGGCGCGCTCCTCCACGACGTCTCTGATGACCGGGTGGTCCTCGTCGGCGCCCGTGGCCCTGGCCTCCAGCGGCTCCACGTCGAGCGGCTCGTCGTGGGCGCACCCCGCGACGAGTATGTCGAGCCGCCGGCTGTACCGCCCGGCCCAGTGCTCGCGGATCCGTTGACCGAAGAGGTCGCCTCGCTGGGCGACTGATCGCACCTCAGACATGTCACCTACAGTAATCAATCGAGCCGTCTCGGTTAGGCACTTCCCTGCTAGCGTCCTGCCCCGTGGACGGGCAGGTTTACGTGGGGAACGCCAATATCGACGCGGCCGGCGACCGGGGCTGGCTGCTCGGTCACTTCAAACCCTTCGGCGACCCAAGACACAGTGAAGAAGTCGAGATCAAGTGGGGCGTGCACCCGGCGGGCGACGAGCGCGCCCAGTGGGTCAGGGGCGAGGAGCGCACCGCCCTGCTCGTCCTGATCAGCGGCCGGTTCCGGGTGGAGCTGCCGGGGCGCGGCGTGCTGCTGACCGAGCCGGGCGACTACGTGGTCTGGGGCAAGGGCGTGGACCACTCGTGGGTCGCCGAGGAGGAGTCGGTGGTGCTCACCGTACGCTGGCCGTCGGTCCCCGGTTACCGGGTGCCGCACCCCGAGTAGGCTGGGTGGAGACCCCCGCGACCTGACCCGGCCGGGGGTAGTTGTGTTGCCGTCGTGGGGCTGTGGGCGTATCTGATGAGTCTTTCCGGACTGCTTGACCTTGTGGCCCTGGGGGCCGGGGCCGACCCGAAGCTGACCGCCGCGCTCGAAGAGGGCGGCGACGTCTCACTGATCGCGCCCTCGGCGTTGCGGCCGTTCGGCGTGGCCGCGCTGGCCGCGCACGATCAGCGCACCGTGCTGGCCGTCACCGCCACCGGCCGGGAGGCCGAGGACCTGGCGGCGGCGCTGACGAGCCTGCTCGAACCGAGCTCGGTCGCGGTGTTCCCGGCCTGGGAGACGCTGCCGCACGAGCGGCTCTCGCCGCGCAGCGACACCGTGGGCCAGCGCCTGGCCGTGCTGCGCAGGCTGGCGCACCCGGTCAAGGGCGACACCGCCGCCGGGCCGCTCGGCGTGGTGGTCGCCCCGGTCAGGGCGCTGCTCCAGCCGATCGTCAAGGGGCTCGGCGACCTGGAGCCGATCAGGCTGCGGGCCGGCGACGACGCCGATCTCGACGAGGTGGTCGAGCGCCTGGTCACCAACGGCTACCACCGGGTCGACATGGTGGAGAAGCGCGGCGAGGTGGCCGTGCGCGGCGGGCTGCTCGACGTGTTCCCGCCCACCGAGGAGCATCCGCTGCGGCTGGAGTTCTGGGGCGACACGGTCGAGGAGATCCGCTGGTTCAAGGTGGCCGACCAGCGTTCGCTGGAGGCGGCCGAGGACGGCCTGTTCGCGCCGCCGTGCCGCGAGCTGCTGCTGACCGGCGAGGTCAGGGCGCGGGCGCGGGAGCTGGCGCAGCAGCACCCGGCCCTCGCCGAGGTGCTCGACCAGCTCGCCGACGGCATTCCGGTCGAGGGCATGGAGGCGTTCGCGCCGGTGCTGGCGGGGGAGATGGACCTGCTGCTCGACCACCTGCCGGTCAGGTCGGCGGTGTTCGTGTGCGACCCCGAGCGCATCAGGGGCCGGGCAGAGGAGCTCGTACGCACCTCGCAGGAGTTCCTGGAGGCGTCCTGGATCAACGCGGCGGCCGGCGGCGAGGCGCCGATCGACCTGGGCGCGGCGGCCTTCCGCACGCTGGAGGAGATCCGCGGCCACGCCGACGCGCTGGGCCAGCCGTGGTGGACGATGGCGCCGTTCGGCAACGGCGTCGAGCTCGACGCCCATGACTCCGAGGCCTACCGGGGCGACACCGCCAAGGCGCTGGCCGACATCAAGGGCTGGCTGGCCGAGGACAAGGCGGTCGTGCTGCTCAGCGAGGGCCACGGGCCGGCCGAGCGCATGGTCGAGCTGCTCAAGGGCGTCGACGTGCCCGCGCGGTTGCAGCGTTTCCTGGACAAGGCGCCCGAGCCCAAGGTCGTGCACGTCTCGACCGGCCTGATCGAGCACGGGTTCATCACGCCGCGCCTGGCCGTGCTCACCCACCTCGACCTGGTGGGCCAGAAGGCGTCCACCAAGGACATGCGCCGGCTGCCCTCGCGCCGCCGCAACATGGTCGACCCGCTCCAGCTCAAGGTCGGCGACCACGTCGTGCACGAGCAGCACGGCGTCGGCCGCTACGTCGAGATGGTCCAGCGCACGGTCCAGGGCGCGACCCGCGAGTACCTGGTCATCGAGTACGCCAAGGGCGACCGCCTCTACGTGCCCACCGACCAGCTCGACGAGGTCACCCGCTACGTCGGCGGCGAGGCGCCCACGCTCAACCGCATGGGCGGCGCCGACTGGGCCAAGGCCAAGTCCAAGGCCAAGAAGGCGGTCAAGGAGATCGCCGGCGAGCTGATCAGGCTCTACTCGGCCCGCATGGCCTCGCCGGGCCACGCCTTCGGCGCCGACACGCCGTGGCAGCGGGAGATGGAGGACGCCTTCCCCTACGCCGAGACCGGCGACCAGCTCGAAGCCATCGACGAGGTCAAGCGCGACATGGAGCGCGGCGTCCCGATGGACCGGCTGATCTGCGGCGACGTCGGCTACGGCAAGACCGAGATCGCGGTGCGGGCGGCGTTCAAGGCCGTCCAGGACGGCAAGCAGGTGGCCGTGCTGGTGCCGACCACGCTGCTGGTGCAGCAGCACATGTCCACCTTCACCGAGCGGTTCTCCAGCTTCCCCGTCGCGATCAGGCCGATCTCGCGCTTCCAGACCGACGGCGAGGTCAAGGGCACGCTGGAGGGGCTGCGGTCGGGCGCGGTCGACGTCGTCATCGGCACCCACCGGCTGTTCAGCCCCGAGGTGCGCTTCAAGGACCTCGGGCTGATCATCATCGACGAGGAGCAGCGCTTCGGCGTCGAGCACAAGGAGGCCATGAAGCACCTGCGCACGCAGGTCGACGTGCTGGCCATGTCGGCCACGCCGATCCCGCGCACGCTGGAGATGGGCCTGACCGGCATCCGCGAGATGTCCACGATCCTCACGCCGCCGGAGGAGCGGCACCCGATCCTCACCTTCGTGGGGCCGTACGAGGAGAAGCAGATCGCGGCGGCGATCCGGCGCGAGCTGATGCGCGACGGCCAGATCTTCTTCGTGCACAACCGAGTGGCCTCGATCAACCGGGTGGCGGCGCGGCTGCGCGAGCTGGTCCCCGAGGCGCGCATCGCGGTCGCCCACGGCCAGATGAACGAGCACCAGCTCGAAAAGATCATGGTCGGCTTCTGGGAACGCGAGTACGACCTGCTCGTCTCCACCACGATCGTCGAGTCCGGCCTCGACGTGCCCAACGCCAACACGCTCATCGTCGACCGGGCCGACAACTACGGCCTGTCCCAGCTGCACCAGCTCAGGGGCCGGGTCGGGCGAGGCAGGGAACGCGGTTACGCGTACTTCCTCTACCCGCCGGAGAAGCCGCTGACGGAGACCGCGCACGAGCGCCTGGCCACCATCTCCCAGCACACCGAGATGGGCGCGGGCATGTACGTCGCGATGAAGGACCTGGAGATCCGCGGCGCGGGCAACGTGCTCGGCGCCGAGCAGTCGGGCTTCATCGCGGGCGTCGGCTTCGACCTCTACGTGCGCCTGATGGCCGAGGCCGTGCAGGAGCAGAAGGCGAAGCTGTCCGGGGCCGAGGTCCAGGAGGAGCAGCAGGACGTCAAGGTCGAGCTGCCCATCAACGCCCACATCCCGCACGACTACGTCACCTCCGAGCGGCTGCGGCTGGAGGCGTACAAGCGCATCGCGGCCATCACCGCGCCGATCCACATCGACGAGGTCCGCGACGAGCTCACCGACCGCTACGGCAAGCCGCCGGTGGAGGTGGAGAACCTGCTGGAGGTGGCCCGCTTCCGGATCAAGGCGCGCTCGGCCGGGCTCACCGACGTCACGCTGCAGGGGCAGAACATCAAGTTCGGCCCGGCGCGGCTGCGGGAGTCGCAGCAGGTCAGGCTCGACCGGCTGTACAAGAAGGCGGTCTACAAGCAGGCGGCCGAGACGCTGCTCGTGCCGGTGCCCAAGACCAAGCCGCTGGGCGGGCAGCCGTTGCGCGACCTGGATCTGCTCAAATGGTGCGGCGACCTGGTCGAGGCGATGTTTCTTGAGCCCGCGCGGGTAAGCTAAGCGCGGTTTTTGTTCGGAAAGGGACGCATGTGAAGTCGATTCGAGTGGCTGTGGCCGCCGGTGCGGTAGGACTCGCCGCGCTGACCGCCTGCTCTTCGCCCATGGAGGCCGGAGCCGCGGCCGTGGTCGGGAGCGAGCGCATCTCGGCCCGCGACCTGACCAAGAACGTTCAGGAGTACGAGGCCGCCCTCAAGCGCGCCAACGTCTCGGCCGAGCAGCTCGGGGTGCCCGTCACCCAGTTCGTGCTCTACCGGATGGCGAACGAGAGCGCGTTCAGGCAGCTCGCGGCCAAGCACAACGTGCAGGTCAGCGAGAGCGAGGTCGACAACGCGCTCAAGGACCCGGGCCAGTACCAGTCGCCCGAGATCAACCTGATCGCCAGGGGCGTCAGCCCGGCCGACGCGCGTGGCTACCTGCGCGCGGAGCTGGGCGCGGTCAAGGTGCGCAACCAGCTCG
Organism: Nonomuraea sp. NPDC001684; assembly: GCF_053596515.1. Classification (NCBI taxonomy): domain Bacteria; kingdom Bacillati; phylum Actinomycetota; class Actinomycetes; order Streptosporangiales; family Streptosporangiaceae; genus Nonomuraea; species Nonomuraea sp. NPDC001684. Next base: position 7,040 of record NZ_JBSFGJ010000033.1, on the reverse strand, counting down.
GCGGCGCCCAGGACCAGGCCGCGCAGGAGAAGTTCGTCAAGGAGCTGACGAGCATCAAGCCGGTCTACAGCCCGCGTTACGGCGAGTTCAGCCAGCAGGGCTTCGTCGATCCGGGCCGGTTCGGCAAGTCCTCCCAGCAGGCGCAGCAACAGCAGCAGGGCTAGCCCGATGCCGCTGATCGTCGTCACCACCTCGCCCAGGGTCGCGCCGGGCCTGCTGAGCGACCAGGCCTGGCAGGCGCTGCGCTCGGGGCCCGTGCTGACCGGCTCCGCCGGTCATCCGCAGCTCCCCTATCTGGCCGCCGCCGGGATCGAGGCGGAGGTCGTCGTGCCCGACGCGGTCGCGCTGTCCAGGCGGGCGGTGCGCGAGCGGGTGGTCTGGCTCGCCGGTGACGACGAGGACTTCATGCGCGCGATCGGGCGCGCGGCCATCGCGCTCGACGAGCCGCCCCTCATCGAGGTCGTGCCCGGTTCGTACGACCTGCCCGGCTCGCGGGTGCTCGACCTGGTCGCGGTGATGGACCGGCTGCGCACCGAATGCCCGTGGGACCGCAAGCAGACGCACGAGTCGCTGGTGCCGTACCTGCTGGAGGAGTCGTACGAGGTCCTGGAGACGATCGAGCAGGGCGACTACCCGGCGCTCCGCGAGGAGCTCGGCGACCTGCTGCTCCAGGTGGTCTTCCACGCCCGCGTGGCCGAGACGTTCGACATGGACGACGTCGCCGCCGGGATCGTCGAGAAGCTCGTCCGGCGGCACCCGCACGTGTTCGGATCGGTGCGGGCCGAGAGCGCGGACGAGGTCAACGACAACTGGGAGGCGATCAAGGCGGCCGAGCGGGCGGCCAAGGGCGGCGAGTCGTCGGTGCTCGACGGCGTCCCCATGGGCCAGCCCGCGCTCGCGCTGGCCGCCCAGCTGCTGCGCAGGGCCGAGCGGGCCGGTGCGCCCGAGGCGCTGGCGGCCGCGATCGGCCAGGGGGTGGCGCGCGAGCTGTTCGACCTCGTACGCCGGGCGCAGGAGGCCGGGCTGGACCCCGAGGCCGAGCTGCGCGCCGCGGCCCGTGCCTACCGCGACCGCGTACGCGCGTGGGAGTCCAACGCCTGACCGCCCTGCTTGTCGGAAGAAGTCACCCAATGCCAGGATCCTCGGGGGCTTGAACCGGCGAGCCGAGGGGGACTGGTGGTGGAGCTGAGACCGCTGCGCTCGGGGGAGCCGCGGGAGGTGGCGGGCTACCGCCTGCTCGGCCGGCTGGGCGACGGCGGCCAGGGATCGGTGTTCCTCGGCCGCGACGCGGGCGGCGGCCACGCGGCCGTCAAGGTGCTGCATCCGCGCCTGCTGGGCGACGAGCGGGCCACCCGCCGGTTCCTGCGGGAGAGCACGACCGCCGCCAAGGTGGCGGGCGCGCGCACGGCGCGGATCTACGGCAGCGGGCTGGCCGAGGGGCGGCCGTACATCGTCAGCGAGTTCATCGACGGGCCGTCCCTGCACGACCTGGTCCTCGACGGCGGCCCGCTGACCGGCGGCGAGCTGGACCGGCTGGCGGCCGGCACGATCACGGCACTGACCGCCATCCACGGCGCGGGCATCGTGCACCGCGACTTCAAGCCGAGCAACGTGCTGATGGGCCAGGACGGCCCCCGCGTGATCGACTTCGGCATCGCCAAGGACCTGGACGTCTCCACCACGGCGAGCAGCGTCGTCGGCACGCCGGGGTACATGTCGCCGGAGCAGATCGCGGGGGAGAGCGCGACGGCCGCCTCCGACGTCTTCAGCTGGGCGGCCACCATCGGGTTCGCCGCCACGGGGGAGCCGCTGTTCGGCCGGGACTCGATCCCGGCCGTGCTGAACCGGATCCTGCACGCCGAGCCGGACCTGCGCGAGGTGCCCGAGCCGCTGCGCGCGGTGCTGGCGGCGTGCCTGGCCAAGGAGCCGCGGGCGCGGCCGTCGGCCGACGACGTGCTGGCGCGGCTGCTGGGCCGTACGGCGCCGCGCGGGCACGTCCGTGGGCATGTCCGTGGGGACGTCGGCGGGCACGTCAGTGGGCACGTCCGTGGGCGGGCGCGGCCCGGGGCGGGTGAGGTGCGGGAGGCGCCGTCCGGCGGGCGGCCGGTGACGCGGCGGAGGTGGGCCGCCGCCGGGGTCGGCGTGCTCGTCGTCGTGGGGGTGGTGGCCGGGGCGTTGTGGCGGAACGCCGGTCTGCCCTCCGGCGGCGGGGACGGCGGGCAGGCGGGGGCGTTCGGCGTCGAGCTCGGCCCCGAGTTCGGCCCCGAGCCGGGGGCCCAGGTGGCGGCGATGGCCATCGGTCACCACAAGGGCGCGCCCGTCGTCGTCTACGCCGAGCGGGCGGGCAACTCGATCGAGGTGTGGGACCCGCGTGCCGGCGAGCCGCTCGACCGGCTCGCGAACGCCGGCCCCACGCCGGTGCGCTCGCTGCTGCTGGTCCCGGTGGGCGGCCGGCAGACGGCGGTCTGGACGGGCACGGACGGGGCCGTGCGGCGCTGGCGCATCGGCGACGCCCGCCCCGGCACGTGGCACGCGGTGTGCCCGTCGGAGGCCCGCCTGGCGCCCGGCCAGTGGCGCAAGCAGCCCGCGGTCGTGATCGGCTGCCGCGACGGCCGGGTCGTGACGCTCGACCTGGCCTCCAACCGCGTCGTCGCCAGCACCAGGGCCGCCGCCGGCCCGGTCACCGCCCTGGCCTGGGACGAGGCCGGCGGCAAGGCCCTCGTCGGCACCGGCCGGGGCCTGGTGGGCGCGGCCGGCGGGCTGCTCGGCGAGGGCAAGGGCGAGGTGCGCTCGGTCGCCGCGTTCGGCGACGGCCACGCCGCCGTCACCACGGGCCGCTCGACCGCCGTGTACGACCTGGCCAGCGGCGCCTTCGTACGCGGCTTCAGCACGGGCGCGGCGGGCGCCGGCGTCACGGCCGCGGGCGGCCGCCGGATGATCGCCGGGGGCGGCGACGGGGTCACCGTCTGGAACGCCGACCGCGGCGAGCGGCTGGGCGGCCTCGCGCCGGGCAGGAAGATCACCGCCCTGGCGGTGGGCGACGGGCTGCTGGTCGCCGCGACCGGCGGCCGCCTCCAGGCCTGGAGCCTGTCCCCGGCCAGCTGACCCACGACGGGCCCGAGGCTCGGTGGCCGGACCGTGCCGTACCGGTGGGCCGGGGTACCGATAGGCTCTGATGGCATATTGCCTTTCGATTTAGGAGCGCAACCCGTGGCTACCATCGAGGTCGTTTACGCTCGCGAGATCCTCGACTCCCGGGGCAACCCCACGGTCGAGGTCGAGGTCGTGCTCGACGACGGCAGCAGCGGCCGCGCCGCCGTGCCGAGCGGGGCGTCCACCGGCCAGTTCGAGGCGGTCGAGCTGCGTGACGGCGGCAAGCGCTATGGCGGCAAGGGCGTGGAGAAGGCCGTGCTCGCCGTGACCGACGAGATCTTCGAGGAGATCAACGGGGTCGAGGCCGAGGACCAGCGCATCATCGACCAGATCATGATCGACCTCGACCGCACGCCCAACAAGGCCAAGCTGGGCGCCAACGCCATCCTGGGCGTCTCGCTCGCCGTCGCCAAGGCCGCGGCCGACAGCGCCGACCTGCCCCTGTTCCGCTACGTCGGCGGCCCCAACGCCCACGTGCTGCCCGTGCCGATGATGAACATCCTCAACGGCGGCGCGCACGCCGACACCAACGTCGACATCCAGGAGTTCATGATCGCGCCGATCGGGGCGGAGACGTTCCGCGAGGCCGTGCGCATGGGCACCGAGGTCTACCACGCGCTCAAGGGCGTCCTGAAGGAGAAGGGCTACGCGACGGGCCTGGGCGACGAGGGCGGCTTCGCCCCCAACCTGCCCTCCAACCGCGACGCCCTCGACCTGATCCTGGTCGCGATCGAGCGGGCCGGCTACGTGCCGGGCGAAGACGTGGCGCTGGCCCTCGACGTGGCCGCCTCCGAGTTCCACAAGGACGGCGTCTACACGATCGACGGCAAGGGCGTCTCGGCGCAGGAGCTCATCGCCTTCTACGCGGACCTGGTCGCCAACTACCCGCTCGTCTCCATCGAGGACCCCCTCGACGAGGAGGACTGGGAGGGCTGGAAGGCCATCACGGAGGCCCTCGGCGACAAGGTGCAGCTGGTCGGCGACGACCTGTTCGTCACCAACCCCGAGCGGCTGGCGCGCGGCATCGACGAGGGCACCGCCAACGCCCTGCTGGTCAAGGTCAACCAGATCGGCACGCTGTCGGAGACCCTCGACGCCGTCGACCTGGCCCACCGCAACGGCTACCGGTGCATGATGAGCCACCGTTCCGGCGAGACCGAGGACACCACGATCGCCGACCTGGCGGTGGCGGTCAACTGCGGCCAGATCAAGACCGGCGCCCCGGCGCGGTCCGACCGCGTGGCCAAGTACAACCAGTTGCTGCGCATCGAGGAGCTTCTCGACGACGCCGCCCGCTACGCGGGTCGCGCGGCTTTTCCGCGGTTCCGGCGCTAGTTTCGACTGACGGTCCGCGGCCTGGGAAGGTCTGACGGCCGCGGGCCGTACGTCGAAGGGGGTGTGCAGCATTGGCGAAGAGGCCGCAGCTGACCGGGCGGGCCGCCATCCTCGCGGTCGTGGTGTGCGCGATCGCGATGAGCCTGGCCTACCCTGTGCGCGAGTACATCAGCCTGCGCCGCAGCATCGCCGAGCTGCAGGCGGAGAAGGCCAGGGTCGAGGCCGAGCGGCAGACGCTGCTGGCCCGCGACCGGCAGAGCGACGATCCCAACTGGATCAAGCGCACCGCCAAGGAGCGGCTGCACTTCTGCGGCCCCGGCGAGAAGTGCTATGTGGTGATGGAGCCCGAGCAGGGCAAGGAGCAGACGGCCGTGAAGCAGCCCGTCGAGGTGCCGCCGTGGTACCAGACGCTGTGGGAGTCGGTGGAGGCCGCCGACAAGGGCACGGGCCGCAGAGCGGTGGAGAGCAGCAGTGGAAAGTGACGACGTCGAGGCGGTCCAGCGGCAGCTCGGCCGGCCGCCCAGAGGGCTGCGCGGGGTGGCACACCGCTGCCCGTGCGGCAATCCCGACGTGGTGGAGACCGCGCCGCGGCTGCCCGACGGGTCGCCGTTCCCGACCCTGTACTACCTGACCTGCCCCAAGGCCGCCTCGGCCATCGGCACGCTCGAAGGCTCCGGCCTGATGCGCGAGATGCAGGCCAGGCTGGCCAGCGACCCCGACCTGGCGGCCGCCTACCAGGCCGCGCACGACGACTACGTCGCCAGGCGCGACAAGGCGGCCCACGACGAGGGCATGGAGCCGCTGCCCCGCGACATGCAGAGCACCGGCGGCATGCCGCTGCGGGTGAAGTGCCTGCACGCCCTGGTGGCGCACGAGCTGGCGGTGCCGGGGAGCAACCCGTTCGGCAGGGAGGCGCTCGACGCGCTCCCCGACTGGTGGAGTGACGGACCATGCGTGTAGCCGCCATCGACTGCGGCACCAACTCGGTGCGCCTGCTCATCGCCGACGTCCGCGACGACACGCTGCACGACGTCGAGCGGCGGATGGAGATCGTCCGGCTGGGGCAGGGGGTCGACCGCACCGGCATGCTGGCGCCCGACGCGCTGGAGCGCACGTTCAAGGCGATGCGTTCCTACCGGGAGCTGATCGACCGGCACGGCGCGGTCGCGACCAGGGTGGTGGCCACGAGCGCGACCCGCGACGCGGGCAACCGGCAGGAGTTCGCCGACGGCGTCCGCGAGATCTTCGGCGTGACGCCCGAGGTCGTGACGGGGGCGGAGGAGGCCGAGTTGTCGTTCAGGGGGGCGACCAGGGGCCTGCTGCGCATCTCGCCGGAGACCGAGATGCCGCAGGGCCCGCTGCCGCCCTACCTGGTGGTGGACATCGGCGGCGGTTCCACGGAGTTCGTGGTCGGCTCCGAGCACGCCGAGGCCGCGCTGTCGGTGGACATCGGCTGCGTCCGGCTGACCGAACGCCACCTGAGGGACGCCGGCGACCCGCCGCCGGCCCCGGCGCTGGAGGCCGTCGTCGCCGACATCGAGGCGGCCCTCGACCGGGTGGAGGAGGCGGTGCCCGTCGAGCGGGCGCACACGCTGGTCGGCCTGGCGGGCTCGGTGACCACGATCGCGGGCATCGCCCTCGACCTGCCGGCCTACGACTCCGAGCGCATCCACCACTCCAGGATCACCGCCGAAGAGGTTCACGAGGTGACGCGGCGGCTGCTGGCGATGACTCATGGTGATCGCGCGCGGATTCCGGTGATGCATCCTGGGCGGGTTGACGTGATTGGCGCCGGTGCGCTAATTCTTGACCGGATCGTGCGTCGTTTTGCGTTTTCGCAGGTCGTCGTCAGCGAACACGACATCTTGGATGGAATCGCCTGGTCTCTCGCCGGCTGAGATAGCCAAATCCGGACATTTCCGATCTATGACCCGTGTTGAGCGTGCAATCACTATTGTGATTAGGTAAAGGCGCAAAACGGGGGCTTTGCCATATTGCTGTGCACGGAAGGTGACGGCGTGGCGACCGTTCCCGAGCGCGTCTTTTCCCTCACGGAATGGAGCACTCTCACATGATGTCTGTTGGGTTGGCACGTAAGGCGGCGGCGTTCGGCGCCTCCGCCGCCGTGCTGGCCGCCATGGCAGCGGGCCTGGTAGCCAGCCCCGCTCAGGCGGCGACCTCGGCCGCGGCCGGCAAGGCCGGCACGGCCACCGCGGCCAAGTCCTCCAAGTCTGGCAAGGTCTCGGTCACCACGCCGAAGGTCTCGTCGAAGGACTACCAGGGTTCCTGTCCGGTCAACCTCCGCTTCTCGTCCAGGATCTCGGTCCCGGTCAAGGGCAAGACCGAGCTCGCCTACCGTTGGCTCCACGGTGACGGGTCCAAGGGCAAGGTCCAGGTGGTCAAGCTCAAGGGCCACGGCACCAAGTCGGTCACCGTCAAGGAGTCGGTGACCTTCAAGGGTGACGTCAAGGGCTGGGAGGCCGTCCAGGTCCTCGGTCCGAAGAAGGCCACGTCCAAGAAGGGCTACTTCTCGGTCAGCTGTGCCGACCAGG